>JAJYXA010000393.1 GCA_021791235.1 Pseudomonadota bacterium | reverse complement strand
GAAGATGACCTGGGCGATCCGCTGGGGCGGCGACACCGTGATGGATCTTTCCACCGGCAAGAACATCCACGAGACGCGCGAGTGGATCATCCGCAACAGCCCCGTGCCGATCGGCACCGTGCCGATCTATCAGGCGCTGGAGAAGGTCGACGGCAAGGCCGAGGAGCTGACCTGGGACATGTTCCGCGACACCTTGATCGAACAGGCCGAGCAGGGCGTCGACTACTTCACCATCCACGCCGGCGTGCTCTTGCGCTACGTGCCGATGACCGCCAACCGCATGACCGGGATCGTCTCGCGCGGCGGCTCGATCATGGCGAAGTGGTGCCTGGCGCATCACAAGGAGAGCTTCCTCTACACCCACTTCGAGGACATCTGCGACATCATGAAGGCCTACGATGTGGCCTTCTCGCTGGGCGACGGCCTGCGTCCAGGCTCGATTTATGACGCCAACGACGAAGCGCAGTTGAGCGAGCTGAAGACGCTGGGCGAGCTGACCCAGATGGCGTGGAAGCACGACGTGCAGGTGATGATCGAAGGCCCCGGCCACGTGCCGATGCAGCTGATCAAGGAGAACATGGACATCCAGCTGGAGTCCTGCGCCGAAGCGCCGTTCTATACCCTGGGCCCGCTCACCACCGACATCGCCCCCGGCTACGACCACATCACCAGCGGCATCGGCGCCGCCATGATCGGCTGGTACGGCACCGCGATGCTCTGCTACGTCACGCCGAAGGAGCACCTCGGCCTGCCGGACAAGGACGATGTGAAGGAAGGCATCATCACCTACAAGCTCGCCGCCCACGCCGCCGACCTGGCGAAGGGCCATCCCGGCGCGCAGATCCGCGACAACGCGCTCTCCAAAGCCCGTTTCGAATTCCGCTGGGACGACCAGTTCAACCTCGGCCTCGACCCTGACAAGGCGAAGTCCTTCCACGACGAGACCCTGCCCAAGGAATCGGCCAAGGTCGCGCACTTCTGCTCGATGTGCGGCCCGCACTTCTGCTCGATGAAGATCACCCAGGACGTGCGCGAATACGCGGCGAAGGAGGGCCTCGACGAAGCCGCCGCGCTGGCCAAGGGCATGGAAGTGAAGGCGGTGGAATTCGTCAAGCAGGGTGCCGAGATCTATCGCAAGCTGTAAGGCGCGTCGAGGCCGGGGACGCGCTTCGTCCCCGGCGCCCGCAGGGTGAACCGGACACGGACGCCGCCGTTTGCCAAGCCCGCAGCGGCGGCGCCATCGCTTCGACGCGTGGCCTCGGGCGCCGTTCGCCCCGGCCTTCCTCCCTGAAAAGGGCGCACCGCCCGTCGCACCCCAGTCCCCGGCGCCCGATGACGCAAATGTAATTTCCGCGTCAGGCTGTCGAAGCTTCGCCTCTCCCATACTGCAAGCACGCAATTCGGGTCCGAGCGTCCCGAAAAGCCGGCCGGTCGACGGCCATCGCGCGGCGGACGTTCCGCCGTTTTCGAACCTGAAGAGCAAAGGAGTACATGATGAAGACCCTTATCACTTTCGCGGCCCTGGCCCTGCTGGCTTCCCCGGTCTGGGCACACGATCTGGACAACAATCCTGATCTGAGCCAGAGCATTACCAATGTGCATGCCCCGCATTTCCCCCACATCAAGGGGGATAGCCATGGCCCGGAAAGAGGGGAGGGCGACCTGTATGGCTCGATCTTGCTTGACGTCCAGGCGGGCGAGCGCCATGTGCCCCACACGCCTGGCGATAGCCATGAGCCCGAGAAAGGGGATGGCGATACCTATGGCTCGGTGCTCAACGACCTGGGGTAACGCCAGGCGGGTCGCGCGGCGAACCTGGCGGAAGCGAGGGGAGCAGGTACTTGAATCGGTCCTGCCATGCGCTGCCCCTATAATCTCAAGCGCGCCGCCGTGGCGCGCTTTTTTTTGTATCCAGCGATGACCGACCCCACCCTGCTGCTGCACGCGCTCATCCTCGGCCTGGTCGAGGGTTTCACCGAATTCCTGCCGGTTTCCAGCACCGGGCACCTGATTCTGGCGGGGCAGCTCCTGGGCTTCAACGGCGAGAAGGCCAAGGTGTTCATGATCGCCATCCAGCTGGCGGCGATCTTTGCGGTGGTGTGGGAGTACCGGGCGCGCCTCGGGCACGTGGCGGCGACGCTGCACACCGAGCCGGCCTCAAGGCGGCTGGCGCTCAATCTGATGGTGGGTTTCCTGCCGGCGGCGGTGCTGGGCTTCCTGTTCTACAAGGAGATCAAGGGCTACCTGTTCAACCCCATCGTGGTGGCGTCCGCGCTGGTGATCGGCGGCGTGCTGATCCTGTGGGCGGAGCGCCGCAAGCACGTCGTCGGCACGCCGACGGTCGACGACCTCGACTGGCGCCGCGCGCTGGCAGTGGGCTTCGCGCAGGCCTTGGCGATGATTCCCGGCACCTCGCGCTCGGGCGCGACCATCATCGGCGGGCTGTTCCTCGGGCTGTCCAGAAAAGCGGCGGCGGAGTTCTCGTTCTTCCTCGCCATCCCCACCATGTTCGCGGCGACGGCATACGATCTTTACAAGAACGGGCATCTGTTCGATGCCGGCGACATTCCCCTGTTCGTGGTGGGCGGCATGGCGTCGTTCGTCAGCGCCCTGATTGCGGTGCGCACGCTGATCAAATTCGTCAGCCGCCACGACTACACGCTGTTCGCCTGGTACCGCATCGTGTTCGGCGGCGTGGTGCTGGCGACGGCCTACAGCGGGCTGGTGGACTGGGGCGTGAGCTTCTGAGCGCCGGGCAAACAAAACCGGCCGCAACAGCGGCCGGAAGGGGGACGGATTGCATGGAGTGCCCTGTGTCCCTGCAATCCGATCCGCTTATTTCAGATTCATGCAGTTGGCGTAGTAGGTCACCGTGGCCGGCCAGTCGCTGAAGATGCCGAGGATGCCGACCTCCTTCGCCAGCACGTCGAGCACGGTCATCATGTCGCCTTCGCGTGCGATCGCCGAATCGATGGTCTGGTAGTAGTAGCCGTTGTTGCCGTCGGCCAGGATGCCCGAGCGCTCCAGCGTCCAGGTGATGAGGTCGAGCCCTGCGGCACGGGCGTTGTGCGCGTAAGCCGAGGGCACGATGCGGCCGCTGCCGTCGACGTCGAGCAGCGCGAACAGCGGCGGCGCGACGACGTTGATGCCCTCGTCCTTGTAGCTTTGCAGTTCTGCGGCGCCCGGCAGTTCGGCGGGGGTCTCGGCGTCGTCCAGGTAGACCGCCTGCTTGCCAAAAGCGGGTTCGTTGGCGATCCAGTAGCGCACGTCGCGGATGTCGAAGGACTGCGCCCACACGTCCTTGGGATGCACGCCCAGGGCCCTGTACTCGTCGATCATCTGCTGCGCATAGTCTTCCTGCGTGTAGTCGCCGACGCCGTCGCCGTCGCTGTCGTACGGCATGGGCACGCTGGCGCTCTTCAGCTCGGGCGTCATTTTCACGCCCAGCTTTTTGAACAGCGCGATGCTCTCCTTGTGCGTCATGAGCGTGCCGCTGGTGGGGCCGGCGTAGAGGTCGGTGCGGAAGTCGGCGGTGCCGCCGAGATATTCGGCGACGGTGCGCGCGCGCGGGTTCGACGCGTCCATCTTGCCGCGCAGCGTCTTGAATTCGGCCAGGGTAAGGTCGCTGGTGCGGCACTCGGCCGATGCCGGCGCGAGCAGGGTGCCGTTCGCGTCGAAGGCGGCGGGCGTGAACGGCTGCGTGCACTTGGCGGCCAGCGGCGTGGCGAGGATGTTGGTGGTGGTGTGCAGGTCGTTCTGCGCGTGGCGGCACACCAGTTCCTTGTCGCGGGTGAAGGTCACGTCGCATTCCACGATGCCTGCGCCCATGCGCGCGGCCGCTTCATACGATTCCTGCGTGTGCTCGGGGAACTGCAAGGCCGCGCCGCGGTGGCCGATCGAGAAATCGCGCTTGCGGAACGGACCGTTGGCGCATTGCTGCAGCGTGCGCTTGAGCGCGCCGTCCTGCATGTCCTCGACGAGGAAGTACGGGCGCGGGCCGAGCTGGACGGCGTGTGCGGAACGGGCGGCTCCGTGCCGGTCGTCGCGGTCATGCCGCTCGTTGGCCCAGGCCGGTGCGGCGGCGGCGATCAGCAAGGCGGCGGAAGCGGCGGCCTGCCGGGAAACAAGGGTGGTAAACATACGGGCTCCTGTGAGGATTGGCGGGAAGGGTCGGCGGGGCCGACGCTGCCACCATATTCCCGGAATCTGTCAGCAGAATGACGCGACGCGTGAGCCGTTGTCCTCAGCCCGTCCTGGGCGGGTTTTTTTCGAGCTTTCTTTGCAGGGTGCGGCGGTGCATTTTCAGCGCGCGCGCGGTGGCCGAGATGTTGCCGTCGTGCTCGTTCAGCACTTTCTGGATGTGTTCCCATTCCAGCCGCGCGACCGATAGCGGCTCGGGGCTGACTTCGAGCGCGGCATCGGGCTGGTCGCGCACGAGCGCGGCGAGGATCTCGTCGGCGTCCGCCGGCTTCGCCAGGTAGTGCCGCGCGCCCAGGCGCACCGCCTCGACCGCGGTGGCGATGCTGGCATAGCCGGTGAGCACGACGATGGCGGGGGCGGGGGTGCGCGCGGCGAGCTGTGCGACGACCTTCAGCCCCGACTCGCCGGGCAGCTTGAGGTCGACGAGGGCATGGCTGGGGGCGAAGCGGTCCGCCACGGTCCGTGTTTCCCCAGCGTCGTGCGCCAGCGCCGTCTCGAAGCCGCGTTTCGTCATGGCGCGCGCCAGCGCGGCGGCAAAATCGGCATCGTCCTCGACGATCAGGAGTTTCATCGCAGCAGCATTCATGCGGGCGGGCTCCCGGGGAGGGTGATGCGAACGCGGGTGCCGCCGCCTTCGCGTTCGGTCAGGGTGAGACTGCCGCCCAGACGCTCCAGCGTGGCGTGGGTGAGCGCGAGACCCATGCCCCAGCCGCGCCCCTGCTTGTCGCTGAACAGCACGCGGCCGGCCTGCGCTTTCTGCTCGGCGGTGAAGCCCGGTCCACGGTCGGCAATGTCGATGACGAGTGCGTCAGCATCCGTTTCCGCGTCGAATTCGACCGCATCGGGCGAGGCGTCGGCTGCATTGTTCAGCACGTTCTGGATGGCCTGTTCCAGCCCCTCGGGCGGGGTGAAGTCGCGGCGCTCGCCCGGCAGTCCGGTCGTGATCCGCGCATCCGGGCGCAGCACCTGCCAGCGCTCGATCACCGCGGCGAGCCAGGCATCGAGCGGCTGCGCGGCGGGCGGGATATCCTGCGCGCGCGCGGCGAGCCGGGTGAGGATGCGCTTGCATGCCTGCGCCTGCTTTTCGAGCAGCAGGCAGTCGGCGCCGATGTCCGGGTCGTTGGCGAATTCGCTTGCGAGTTCGTGCGCGGTGGTCTGGATGGTGGCGAGCGGGGTGGCGAGCTCGTGCGCCGCCAGCGCGGCCTGGGTGCCGAGCGCGACGATGCGCTCGTCGCGCAGCTGCTTCTCGCGCAGGGCCGCGAGCTCCCGGTCGCGCGCGCGCAGCGCGGCATGCATGCGGGTGACGAAGAAGGCGATCAGCGCCGCGCTGATGAGGAAGTTGAACCACATGCCGCCCAGGTGCATGCCGGTGGCGGCGACCGGATCGGCGATCGCCAGCGGCTGGTAGACGAACAGCAGCAGCGCGTAATAGCCGCCCGCGACCGCCGCCAGCAGCCACACCCAGCGCGGGCGCAGGCTGATCGCGGCGATGATGACCGGAACCAGCATCAGCGAGACGAAGGGATTGGTCGCGCCGCCGCTGAAGAACACCAGCACGGCGAATGCGGTGAGGTCGGCCAGCAGGTGCGCCAGAAACTCCATCTGCGTGGCCGGCACGTCCAGCCGCAGCCGCCACGCGGTGGACAGCGAGAACAGCCCCATCAGCACCAGCACCGCACTCATGGGAACGAGCGGCATGCGGATGCCGAGCCCCCAGTGCAGCCACAGGATGCCGACCGCCCAGCCGCCAATCAGCGACACGCGCACCGCCAGCAAGCGCCCCAGCAGGGCGCGGGCGGGCAGGGTGGACAGCAGGGTGGAATCCGCTCGGGTGGACATGGCGGCATTGTAATGCGCGCGCCACCGCAGGCTGCGGGCCGCGACAATTTGTCCAATTGTGCGGAGAGGCGCGCCATTTATTGCGGGCTGCCGACCACGCTGGACTGCACGGGCGGGCGGCAATACGGGATATCGCGACTATTCCGGGAACCGCCCGGCATTGCCAAGCGGGCCCCGTCAGTGCGTGCGAATCTCGCCGCGCACCAGCGCCTCCGGGGTGTTGCCGACGGCGTCGGCAGCGTGCAGATCGGCCCCGCGTGCGGCAAGCTCTTTCAGGATGTCGAGTCGCCCGAACAGCGCTGCGTACATTGCGGGCGTCTGGCCGGCGTCATTGCGCTCGTCGGGGTTGCACGGCGTGCCGAGCAACCGCCGGGCGATACCCAATTCGCCTTTGAAAATGGCGCCCATCATTG
>JAJYXA010000007.1 GCA_021791235.1 Pseudomonadota bacterium | reverse complement strand
CCGCAGTACCAGGTCCGCCTCTTTGCAAAGCCGGACGCGAAGGTCCAAGAAATTCTAAGCGAAGGCGAGAGGACTTGCGTCGCTCTGGCCGCATTCATGACGGAGCTGGCGACAGCGGGCCATCAGTCGGCACTGGTGTTCGACGATCCGGTGTCATCTTTGGATCATCGCTGGCGTGCGAAAGTTGCCGCGCGCTTGGCTGATGAGGCAGTGCAGCGCCAAGTGATCGTCTTCACACATGACCTTGTGTTCGTCAACGATCTGCTGGATAGCGCTACAGGGAAGGGACTGCCCCTCCGTCTGACAACGGTCACCCGGGGACCGACGGGCGCCGGACAGGTGGCCGACGGCCTGCCCTGGAAGGCTCAAAGCGTCGAGGACCGAATCGACAAGCTGGAAAAGGCTGCCCGGTCGGCGAATGCTCTCTACGACAACCACCAGGAACGGGAATACGAAGCCGAAGCGGCCCGCATCTACAACCAGCTGCGCGCCTCTTGGGAGCGCGCATTGGAAGATATCGCTTTCTCGCGGGTGGTTCAGCGACACCGAGACTACGTCAACACCAAAGACTTGAAAAAAGTCAGCGTGCTAACCGACGCCGATTGCGATGCCTTCGCTGCCGGATTCAAGAGGTGCTGCGACATCGTTGATGCTCACGATCCGTCAAGTGGTCGCAATGCCGCTGCCCCGCCGCCGGCGGATGTCTTTCGGGACATCCAGGCTTTGAAGGATTGGGCAGCCTCACTGCGGGACAGACAGAAGAAAGTTACCTGACTCGTGCCGCTGCTGTCGCTCAAGAACCAACGGCCTTCTCGATCGCCTTGACGGCGACCGAAGTGCCGATCGTCGTGGCGACGTCCAGCATCCATTTGCCGACCGATTTCTGGTATTCGATTGAACGGCTGCGGCTTTTGGGCACGTGGTGTGAGTACGCCGATTGGGCAAGCGGCCGATCAGCGCCAATCGCCCCCCAATGGCTGGTAGGCGCCGCACTGCAGACTTGCTGGCGCTAAAACCGAATGGCAGCAATGGCCGAGTTGTACGCGTAGGCTGTCCGGCAGGTCATCCGACCTAAGCGGCCTCTCAAATGGCTGGTCTGCGGAAACGATGGCCGGCTGCAGTTGGCCGATTCCCGCCCATCTCCGATGGGCCAATCAAGATCGCCTAGCTTCTGTCACTGCGAGGCCCGCAGGGCCGCGGCAATTTTGGTCATGCGCAGAAGATTGCTTCACTTCGTTCGCAATGACGACCGGTGGAAGTCCCCTTGGGACGAAGAGGATGGTTCATGGAAAGGCCGCAGGCAGTGGCGCTCGCGCTGACGGTGGGCCCGGCACCATGCTGTCAGCGAGAAATCCTACGAGTCGCGCGCCGTGCCGGCCGCGGCCATCGCGGCGATCGCCTGACGGATTCGCTCGGGCGTCATCGGCAACCGGAACAGGCGCGCGCCGGTGGCGTCGAACACCGCGTTGGCGAGCACCGCGCCCATCGGCGTGATCGCCGGCTCGCCGCCGCCTTGCGGCGCGAGTCCGTCGTTGCTGATCAGCACGGTCTCGATCTTGGGCAGCCAGGAGAAGCGCGGGATGGCGTAGCTGCCGAAGCTGCGGTCGAGAATCTCGCCGCCGTTAAAGCGCAGTTCCTCGGCGAGCGCGTAGCCCAACCCCATGGTGATCGCGCCCTCCATCTGCATCTTCGCACCATCGGGATTGACCACGATCCCCATGTCCTGGGCGCAGACGATACGTCGCACGCTCACCCGTCCCGATGCCGGATCGACCGCCAGCTCGGCCATCGTCGCGACGTAGGTGCCGGCGTCGATGCTGCAGGCGACGCCGACGCCCCTGCCGCTGGGCGCTGCCGCCGGCTTCCAGCCGAAGGCCGCGGCCGCCGCCTTGAGGACCCTGATCATCCTCGGGTCCTTGAGGTGGCGCAGGCGGAACGCGAGTGGATCGGTTGCCGCCGCGGCCGCCATCAGGTCGATCTGCGACTCCACGGCGAAGACGTTCATGTTCGCGCCCGGCGCGCGCCACGGCCCGACGGCAAACGGATGCAGGCTCTTGCCCGTCACGTTGGGATCGTAGGACAGGCCGCGGAAGGATCTGATCCGGGCATTGGGCAGCTCGTAGCAGGGGCTGGCGCCGCGATCGCCGGCGGCATAGACCGAGTAGTCCCAGAGCGAGATCCTGCCCTGCCGGTCGATGCCGGAGACGATGCTCACCACCGCGGCGGGATCGAAGGCGTCGTAGAAAAATTCCTCGGCGCGGGTCCAGGCGACCTGCACCGGCTTGCCCGCGATCTGCGCCAGTTGCGCCGCTTCGACCGCCTGGCGATCCGAGCTCTTGCCGCCGAAGCCGCCGCCTAAGAAGGGGGTGATGACGCGCACGTTCTTGGGGTCGAAGCGCAGCGCCTGCGCGATCCGGTCACGGGTCGGGAAGGGCGTCTGCGTCGATGCCCATACCGTCGCTTTGCCGTCCTCGACGCTGGCCAGCGCGGCGTGCGGCTCGATCGGGGCGTGCGCGACGTAGCCCTTGCGGTAGCTGGTCTCGAACACCTGGACCGCGTTCGCGCGCCCCGTTGCGAGCTCGCCGCTATGCGCGATCTCCTTAGCTTCCGTCGACGCACTCACCAGGTGTCCGAAGATGCTCTCGCCATCGACCTGTGGCTGCGGCACGCGCCACTCCGCGCGGATGCGTTCGAGCGCGGCGGCGGCCGCCTCGGGGTCGGCGTGGAGGACGGCGACGAGGCCGTCGCGCCGGATCAGCCTGACCCCGGGCAGCTTGGCGGCGGCGGTCGTGTCGAGTCGTGAAAGTGTCGCGCCGTGCGCCGGTGGGCGCAGGATGCGCGCGTAGAGCATGCCGGGCAGGCGGATGTCGGCCGCGTACTTCGCCTCGCCGCTCACCTTCTCGGGTGCGTCGAGGCGCTTGGGCGAAGTGCCCATCTCGCGAAATTCGGAGACGGTGCGCAGCGCCGCCCGCTCGCCCACCGCGTGCGCGATCTTCGCGCCCTGGGCCAGCTCGCCGTAGCTGATCCGGCGCGCCGAGTCGGCCGCGACGAAGACGACGCCGTCCTCGACCGCGAGCGCGGCTTGCGGCACGCCGAGCTTCTTCGCGGCCAGGCGCAGCAGCACCGCGCGCGCGTCGGCGGCGGCCGCGCGCAGCGCCGGCCCGAACATGCGGGTGGTCAAGGAGCCGAAGGTACCCATGTCCCACGGGCACAAGTCGGTGTCGCCCAGGACCATGTCGATCGACGAGAGCGCGACCCCCAGCTCCTCGGCCGCCATCTGCGCCTGCGAGGTCATCACGCCCTGTCCCATCTCGATCTTCCCGGAATAGACGGTGACCCGGCCGTTGCCGCCGATCAGCAGGTAGGCGTTGAAATCCTCCGGGTAGATGCGGCCCCGGTCCTGGGCAAAGAGCGACGCGGGATCGGGGCCGAAGAACACGACGATGCCGCCGCCTACCAGCTTCAAGAAGCTGCGGCGGTACAGGTGGTGCTCCATGCCGGCGATGATCGCGGCGCGCGAGGGCGCGCGGTTCTGGAGCAGCAGCGCATGGGCACCCATCACCATCCCCGAGCTGCAGTAGCCGCACTGGAGGCCGCCGTGGGCTATGAATGCCTGCTGCAGCGGGTGGAGCCGGCCGTCCCGGGCCAAGCCCTCGATGGTGAGCACTTCCCGGTCCGCCACGTTCTTGAGCGGGGTCAGACAGGCGTGCGCCGCCTTGCCGTCGATGATCACGGTGCACGCGCCGCACTGGCCGGTGCCGCAGCCGTACTTGGTGCCGGTGAGCCCGAGGTCGGTGCGCAGCACCCAGAGCAGCGTGCGGCCGTCGTCGGTGTCGAGGCTCACGGGCTGGCCGTTGAGTTGGAATCGGATCGAGGTTTTCATGTTGCCCCCATGCGGGACCCGGGACCGGGCGAGAGGGCATTATCCGAGCAGGCGGGAGAGAGGCTGCTTGACGAAAATCAACAGAAATGCAAATGGAATTTTATCGGCGCGCTGCGATCGGATTGGCAATCCGGATCGGCGCGCTGCGCTCGCGATGACGAGCAATCCTGATGGTTCAGGGCAAGCCGCAGGCCGCGGCAGCGGTCAAGTCGCCAGGCGGGAGCGCTCGGCGATGCAATCGCTCTCCCCCATCGGATAGTCGCGGCAGATGATCGGCCGGTGCGCGTAGATGCTGCACTTCATGCTGCTTCGATCCAGCGCTGCGCACCAGCCGTCGTCGAGGCGGCGCATCACCCAGCCCTCCCAGCGATCCTGCGCGGTCAACTCCTCCGGTATCTGATCCTCGCCCATCAGCATCACCTCCAGCCGGCAACAACAGGCGGCGCAAGTGGTGCAGGAAATGTCCGGGCCGGCGTTCTTGATGGCGCTCATATCCGGGCATTGTCCCATGCGGGCGGGCGTGAAGCGAAAGCCTGCGCCTGGGCGAGGCAAAGCCCGGGCTTTCCTTAGCGCGGCGCAGGGCGCAGAATCAAACGATGATCGGATCGCCGCGATGATGCGCAAGCAGCCTGGAACTTGGACATGAAATTCAAGGATTACTACGAGACGCTCGGCGTCGCCCGCAACGCCACTCAGGACGACATCAAGCGCGCCTACCGCAAGCTGGCGCGCAAATACCATCCGGACGTGAGCAAGGAGGCCGATGCCGAGGCGCGCTTCAAGGAACTGGGCGAGGCCTACGCGGTGCTGAAGGATACGGAGAAGCGCGCGGCCTACGACCAGATGGGCAGCCAGTGGAAGACCGGCCAGGAGTTCCGGCCGCCGCCGGGTTGGGACGCCGGCTTCGAGTTTTCCGGCGGCGACGGTAGCGCGGGCGCTGGCGCCGACCACAGCGACTTCTTCGAGGCGCTGTTCGGCCGTCAGGGCCGGGCCGGCGCGCGGGCGCAGCGGCGGGCACAGGGCGAGGACCATCACGCCAAGGTGCTGATCGATCTGGCCGACGCCTACCATGGCGCCCAGCGCGGCATCTCGCTGCGCCTGCCGGTGCTCGATGCGCAAGGCCGGATCGTGATGCAGGAGCGCCGGCTGGACGTGGCCATACCGAAGGGCATCCGCGCCGGCCAGCACCTGCGTCTGGCCGGCCAGGGCGGTCCGGGGCAGGGCGGGGGAGCGGCGGGGGACCTGTATCTGGAAATCGCCTTCAATCCCGATCCGCAGTTTCGCGCCGACGGCCGCGACGTCTATCTGGATCTGCCGCTGGCGCCCTGGGAGGCCGCGCTCGGCGCCCAGGTGAGCGCACCGACGCCCGAGGGGCCGGTGCAGCTCACCATTCCTCCCGGCTCGGCGGCGGGCCGTCAGTTGCGCTTGAGAGGCCGGGGCATTCCGGGTTCTCCGCCGGGCGATCTGTACGTGGTGCTGGCGATCGCCCTGCCGCCGGCCGATAGCGAGGCCGCGCGCGAAGCCTACCGGGCGATGGCCAAGGCCTTCGCTTTCAACCCGCGAACCCCCCTGCAAGGATGAGCCGTGATGAGCCAAAACAACGTGAGTCCTATCCAAGGCTCGGTGGTCGAAGAGTCCGTCGAGCTGACGCTGATGGAACTGTGCCAGGCCTGCGGCGCAAAAGAGCAGCACGTGCTGCTCCTGGTTTTCGAAGGGGTGCTGGAACCCGTCGGCGCGGCGCCGCCCGACTGGCGCTTCGGCGGCGAATCGCTGCGCCGTGCGCGACTGGCGCTGCGGCTGTTCGCCGATCTGGAAATCAACCCGCCCGGCGTGGCGCTGGCGCTCGATCTGCTCGATGAAATCGCCGCGTTGCGGGCGCGATTGCAGCGCTTAGGTGCCTGACGAAGCGCGTGGGCGTCACCGGTACGGGCCGGCCGCGGCCTTGGTCGCCGGCTTCCCGGCTTCGTTCAGCGGCGGCGTCGGCCGGTAATGCGCCGGCACGGCGCCGCCGGCGGCGACCCGCCGGCGCGCATCCCCGGGCGTCTCGATCAGCTCGGCCGCCGCCAGTGCCGCCTTGCGATCGACCGGAACCGGGCCCGCTGCGTCGGGCGGCGGCATCATGTCGGCGTGGTAGTAGGCGATACTCGTCTGCGCCGAATCGATCTTCTTGTGCGCTTCGAGGTCGCGCCGGTTGGTGTCCTTGGGCAGGACGGCCCGGCCGTCGACCCACTCGTGGTCGAACCACCATTTCTTGGCCGGGTTGCGCCGGCCGTTGCCGACGAGATCGTCGAGCCGGGTCGCGATCGGCACCAGCAGCGGCTTCAATCTCGGCGCGTTGATGCCGAGCCAACTCGCCGCGCGCACGAGCCAGCCGCCGTCCGCGTCCTGCGCCTTGTTGATCGGGCAAGTCTTCATGCAGCGGCCGCAGGCGGCACCCTTGGCGTTGGTCACCCGATAGCGCGCGCAGCGCTCGACGTCCGGCTTCCAGATTTCGTAGCCGTTGAACATCCGCTTGTCGCCGAAGCTGATCGCGCTGCAGGGACACTCGCGCGCGCATTTCAGGCAGTGGCGGCAAAAATACTGCAGGCCG
>JAJYXA010000596.1 GCA_021791235.1 Pseudomonadota bacterium | reverse complement strand
CGGGATGTTGTCGATGGATTCCATGCTGTCGCGGAATTCGGGCGCGAGCCATACCTGGATGTCGAAGCGCTTCACGCCGTCGATCAGGGTTGAGACCTGCTTGCCGCCGATCCCCGCCTGCACCACTTCCAGAATGTCATCGGCGTTGAGTCCCATGCGCGCCGCTGCTTCGCGGTTTATCTTGATCACGATCTGCGGCTTGCCCTTGTTGGCCTCCAGCGACAGATCCTCTACCCCGGGTACGGTTTGCAATACCGATTTGATGTTTTCGGAAAGCCGTTCCAGGGTGTCGAGATCGTTGCCATACAGCTTCACCGCCAGGGTTTCCTTGACCCCGGAGATCAATTCTTCCACCCGCATCTGGATGGGCTGGGTGGCCCCGATCACGGCGGTCGGAATCTCCCGTTCCAGGCGCTCCTGCATGTCCCGGCTCAGCTCGGCGTAGCCGATTTTTTCGGGCCAGGATTCCTGCGATTTGAGCGCCACAAAAACCTCGAATTTGCTCACGTCCATGGCTTCGTCGCCGCGTTCCGCGCGCCCGATGAGCGACAGGGCCGTTTCGGTTTGGGGGAATTCCAGCAGCGCTTTTTCGGCCTGTTTGGCAAGCGAGATAGTCTGCTCCAGGGAGGTCGAGGGAATGCTCACCACCCGGAAGACGAAGCTGCCCTCCTGCAAGGTCGGCATGAATTCCTTTCCCAGGAAAGGGAACAGCCCCATGGCCAGCGCGAACAGGGCGACGGCGCCGGTCACCACGGTTTTTCTGTGGCCCAGCGACCACAGCAGGATCGGGGTATAGCGATTCTTGAGCCAGCGCACCAGGGCCGGCTCCTTCTCCTGTTTGGCGCGCAGGCCGATGGCCGCCAATACCGGGATCAGGGTCAGGGTGAGAATCAGCGAGCCGATCATCGCGAACACCATATTGATGGCGAGCGGCTTGAACATCTTGCCTTCAAGACCGGTGAGCGCGAACAGCGGCAGGAACACCACAATGATGATCAACACGCCGAAGGCGATGGGATTCATCACCTCGCGCGCCGCTTCCAGCACCACCTGGGTGCGGTTGACCGTCTTCCCGGCGTGATGGGAGAGCCGACGGTAGGCGTTTTCCACCAGCACCACCGGGCCGTCGATGGTCATGCCCAGCCCGACGATGAGTCCGCCCAGCGACATCAGGTTGGCCGGGACGCTGTATGCGTCCATAAAAATGAAGGCGATCAGGCGCGCCAGCGGAATTGCAATCACCACGATAATCGCCGAGCGTAGTTCTCCGAGGAACAGGAACAGCACGGCGATCACCAGCAGCGCGCCCTCGATCATGGCACGGTCGGCGGTCGCGATCACCTTGCCGATCAACTCGGTGCGGTCGTAGACCGCCTGGATCGTTACGCCCTCCGGCAGGCTCTGCTTGACCCGTTCAAGCTTTTCCTTGACGGCGTCGACCACGTTCTGCGCGTTTTCCCCGGTGCGCGCGAGCACCATGCCCAGGGTGGTTTCCTGGCCATCCCGGGTAATGGCGCCGAAACGCAAAGCCGGCGCTTCTTTCACTTCCGCCACATCACGCACGTAAATGGGGGTGCCTGCTCTTGCGGCAACCACGATGCTGCCAATCTCGTGCGAATTGGCGACCAGCCCCAAACCGCGCACCAGATATTGCTCCCGACCGAGGTTGACGTATTGCCCGCCGACTTGACGGTTGTTGACCCCAAGCGCGCCCATCACTTCCTTGAAGGTGAGGCCGTACTTGATCAGCTGTTGCGGATTGATTAAAACCTGATACTGCTTCTCGTGGCCGCCCCAGGAGATCACGTCGTCCACCCCGGGCGCGGTGCGCAGAACCAGACGCACGTTCCAGTCCTGCAGGGTGCGCAATTCCATGTCGGTCAATTTCCTGTCGGCTGACTCGATGGCGTACCAGAAGGCCTGTCCAAGGCTGGATGCATTGGCCCCCAGGCGTGGTTCGCCATAGCCGTCCGGTATGTGCGCCTTGGCCTCGGCGAGTTTTTCGCTGACCAGTTGGCGCGCGAAATAGATGTCCACGTCATCTTTGAAATAAACGGTCACCTGCGAAAAACCAAACATGGACATGGAGCGGATGTGCTCCACCCCGGGTAAACCCGCCATGGCGGTTTCAACCGGCATCGTCAGCAGTTTTTCAACTTCTTCGGACGCCAGGCCCGCCGCCTCGGTCTGGATGCTCACTTGCACCGGCGTCACATCCGGCAGGCCGTCAATCGGAATATGCTGCCAGGCGCGGGCCCCAAAAAACACCACCAGCACAAACGCCACCAGCACCAGCACCTTGTAGCGCAAAGCGAGATCAACAATATGATTTAACATGGCCGCCCCTTAGTCCGCGTCGCCAATTTGCGACTTGAGGAGCCGCGCCTTGAGCGCGTAGGCACCGCTTGCCACCACGCGCTCGCCCGCCGCCACGCCCGATTTGAGTACGGCATATCCCTGGGCACGCTCGCCCACTTCTACCGCGCGCGGCTCGAACCCACCGCTCTCGGCGACAAATACCGTCGATTGCCCCTGCATGAGCAACACGGCGTCTTCCGGCACCCGCAGCGCTTTGACGCTTCCCCCGGTATCGATTGCCACCGTTGCGAACATTTCCGGTTTCAACCGGCCATCGGGGTTCGGCACCTCGACCCGCGCCTTGACCGTGCGGGTTTCCTTGTCCATCGTGCTGCTGATGTAGGTGAGCCGTCCCGTGAACACTTCACCCGGATAGGCGGTGAGGGTGACTGTGGCGTGTGCGCCGATCCTGACCTTGCCAAGATCTTTCTCGAACAGATCGGCCTCGATCCACAGGGTGGACAGGTCGGCCACGGTAAACAGGGACGTGTCCGGCTGCGCAAGTTCGCCCCGTACCGCTTTTTTCTCGATGACCGTGCCGGCGAACGGGGCGGTCAGGGGGAACACCGAACCGGACAGTTTCTCCGGAATGACGCCCATCATGCGCAGCGTGTCGGCGGCGGCATGCAGACTTGCACGGGCCTTTTCATGCTCGGCGCGGGCGCGCAGGTAGTCCTTCTCGGGGATGATATTGTCAGCGTTCAGCCGCTGGGCGCGCGCGAAGCCGGCCTGTACCACCGCTGCCTCGCTCGCCGCCTGCAGATAGCTCGAACGCGCTTCGCCCAGTTCGATGCTGTCAAGCATCGCCAACGCCTGGCCCGGCTTCACACGATCACCCAGGCTCGCGTTCACCTTAACGATACGCCCGGGCACGCGCGGCACGACGTGCGCCAATTTATCCTGGTTTGCCTGAATGATTGCCGTGACCATGATGTGCCCGGCTGTATCCTGCAATTCCAGTTTCTGTAGCTTGATCCCCGCTGTTTGGGCTTCTTCGGCGCTCAGGGTGAGCGCCTTCTCCGTGCCTTCTACCGTTTTTTCGGATTGAACTTCGGTGTTCACCGGTGTGTGGTTGTCGCCGCACCCGGCGAGAAGGCTGGCAGACAGGCTGCCGGCGAGGATGAGCGCACCCAGTTGTTTGGGGCCGCGTTTTTGTGGGCTGTGTGGGTTTTTCATGGCTTGAGTTCCTGAGTGAATATCGTGTTCAGCGCAGATCGGGCGTGGATTGCCAGCCAGCCGCCGCTTCCAGCGCCACTTGGGTCAGGCGCAATTCGGTACGAGCGTCGAGCAGGTCGCGCTGCCCATCCAGTACCTGGCGGTTGACCAGCAACAGTTGCAGCAGGCCGATTTCGCCCGCGCGGAAGGAGGTGGAAGACAGACGCTGGTTTTCTTTCAGACTGGGCAGTACCGATGCCTTGAGCCGTTCTACCCGCGCCTTGAGGTGGGCGAAACGCTCCCACAGGGCAACCACCTGGGTGACCACGTCGCGGCCCGCGGCCTCGCGCTCGATTTGGGCCTGTGTGTATTCCGTGGTCGCACGCCCGATGCCGCCCGCGTTCTGGCGAAACAGCGGGAGCTGCAGGGAGACGCTCAGACTGACAAATTTCTCGCGGGCCTCGGCCGGCCCATCGCGGCCGGCACCGAGCCCTACCGTGACATCCGGATAGCGCGTTGCGCGCTCAAGATCGAGGCGGCTTTTCGCCGCCTGTTCCTGATGATTCCGCGCATGAAGGGCAGGGCGGTTCGCCGCGGAATTCAGCAGGTCGTCCAGCGAGTAGGCGGCAGGCGCGGGGTCGAGTCCGCCCTGCAGCTGCGGCAATTCGCGGGCAGGCAGTTGCAGCAGTGCGGCCAGCTCCGCGCGGGCCTGGACGAGTTGCTCGCGCAAGAGTGCCGTCTGGTTGCGCGCCCGCTCTGCCTCCACGCGGGCGAGGTTGCCGTCGAGCCGGCTGTCCTCGCCCGCCGCGACGCGTTTGCCAACGGCCTGGGCGGCGTCCTCGACCAGATTGAGCGTCGCCTCCTCGGTCTGGATGCGCGACTGCAGGCTCAGCACCCGCACGAAAAGGCTCTCCACCTCGGCGCGCACCTGCCGCCGCGTCTCTGCGATCGCCTGCCGGGTCGCGGCCAGCGCCTGCTCGGCCGCGACCCGCCGGCTGCCTTGCTGGCCCGCGATCTCGAAGGTCTGCGCGAGCCCCAGTGCCCATTCCGGGTTCACCTGGGGGGAACCCGAGACCTGAGGGACTTTTCTCCGCAGCCCTTCCACTGAAACCAGCGGGTTGTTCCACAACAGCGCGCGTGCATCGCGCAGCTCGCCTTCGGCTGCGGGGGCGGCGGCCTGAGCCGCACGCAGCGTCGGATTGGCCGCCTCCGCCTGTCGCCAGGCCTCTTCCAGCGTCAAGGCGGACGCGTCCGCGAATGCCGGGAACAACAACCCTAACAACGACGCACCTGCCGCGCGGCACGCCGGCCGCATCCCGCTGCGCAGGCGGCGCAAAATAGAAAATTTCATGCTCATTCCTTTCCAAGGCGAACACAACGCCCAGCCGATGGCATGGCGCGGACTCGCAACACAAAAAATCAATGCACTTGGAAGCTAGGAACTGCGTCGCGGCGGCCGGAAACGGCCATCCGGGGAGGAGGGGGCAATGACGAGGAAGGTATAGGGTATCTGGCCGTTTGTGGCTTCCGGAAAAGCGGGAACCCAATGGCTGGGTAGCCCCATGAAATTACCAACGGCATGGCACCAGTGGTTGCATGGAATTTGGGCCGAATCAACTTTGGTTGCATCCGATTTTGTAAAAGACTGATCACTACCGGAAGCCATGCTCTGCTGCTCGTCGAACCACATGTCAGCTACAGCTTCAGTGTTGAACGTCCAGCCGCCAACGTTGATCACGAGCGTGACCACGAGCAGGTAAACGATCCGACGAGCCAATGTATTCATGTCTGATTTTCAAAGGGCTTTTGTCGATGTGCGCCGCGCCGGGGCCGGCGCGACTTTCATCCTTTTCCAGGCCGCGGTGCGCCAAGGATGGATTGCGCGCGCCCAGGATCCGGAGGGCGGCATGTCCTGGTTGAGTTTCTTCTTCATTGCGCCCGCGACGTCGATGTCGTCGAGTATGCCGAAGCCCACGTCCTGAGGCGCTTGGGTCACGTGCACAATCGCATCGTCGAACGACATGTCGACGGTTTTTCCGAAGCCATACCTGGTCACTTTCGATTCCTTTCGTTTATGAAAGCGCGTCAGGCACGCAACATGCGCAACCCGCTCGCGATCACCACAAACTCGCTGATCTCGTGGGCCAGCACCGCGATGGGGAGCGTGAAATATCCACCTATTGCACCCACGATCAGGATCCCGATAACGATGGCGGAAAGCGCGAGGTTTTGCTGGATGATGACCCAATTGCGCTGGCTGAATCGGATGAGGTAGGGTAGGCGCGCCAGGTTGTCGCTCATGAGCGCCACGTCCGCCGTCTCCAGGACGCCTACGTGGGCGGCGGCGAGCGCCGGCGCGTCGTTGACGCCGTCACCCACCATCATCACCTTGCCGTACTTGGCTTCCAATTCGATCACCTTGCGCGTCTTGTCTTCCGGAGACAGTTCGGCATGGACTTCGTCCACCCCCACTTGCATGGCGATGGCTTGGGCGGCCAGCAGGTTGTCCCCCGTCAGCATGACCACGCGCTCGATGCCGGCCCGCTTCAATTCCGCTATGGCATGGGCGGCATCGGGCCTCAAGGGATCCATGATCGCAATGAGTCCGTGAACTTCCCCAGGGCTACCCAACGCGACAACCGTCTTGCCCTCCCGCTGCAACGCCTCGATGCGCGTCATCAGTGGGGAGAGCGAAAGGCCGAGGCCCGTGAAGAGTTGTGGACTCCCGATGAATAACTCGACGCCATCGACCACGCCCTTGGCACCCGCCCCGGTGACAGATTGGAAATCCACCGCGGGGCTCACTGCGATACCGTCGCCTCTGGCACGTTCCAGGATGGCCTGCGCCAAGGGATGTTGGGAGCGCGACTCCAGGGCTGCCGCCGCAGCCAGCACTTCGCGCTCGGTGCGCCCAGCCAGGAGCACGATGTCTGTTACCTGAGGACGGCCCAGAGTCAGGGTGCCGG
>JAJYXA010000104.1 GCA_021791235.1 Pseudomonadota bacterium | reverse complement strand
CCATAGCCATGATGATCCCCGACGAATTCATCAATTACGACGTCTGCCTGCCCGAATGCCCCATCGAAGCCATTTCCCAGGGCGACGAGATCTACATCATCGATCCCAACAAGTGCACCGAGTGCGTCGGCCACTTCGATACCCCGCAATGCGTGGAGGTGTGCCCGGTCGACTGCATCCCGCACAATCCCGATTACGTGGAGACGCCTGAGCAGTTGCAGGAAAAATTCCTGCGCCTGACTGCGGGCAAGTAATTCAGGCGGTTTTGACCAGTCGCGCCCCGTCCCGATTGTCGGACAGGGCGTCGGCGATGCGCGCATTGATGCGCGCCAGCTGGTCCAGCTGATCGCTCACCGTTCCCAGCGCGGTTTCAAGCTCGGCGATCCGCTCGTCCAGTGTTTCGGTCGCGGCATGGATGCGGCTGACGCTTTCGAGCCGGCGCCTGAGCTGGGTCTTGTGCTCCCGCACCTGGGTTTCCATCGGCGCGATCAGCGCCTTCAGCCAGGCCTCGGTTTCGCTGTTGGCCAGCTCGAACACCTGCACCACCTTGCTGGCCAGCGTTTCGAAAAAACGCGCGGTCAGCTGGTGCTGGCCCAGGGTCAGCATCTTGAACACCGTGTTGAAGCGCTCGTCGAAAATGCGCTCCAGCCGCGCCATTTCCTTGCGGTATTTGCGCAGGCTGTGGTCCGGCGGGTTGACCGCGGCCAGCCCGTGCTCGTCGCTGAATTTCTGGTACATCGCGGTCATCATGGCGCGGATTTCCTGGATGGATTCCGCCGAGGCCCTGAGGTTGCCGTCCACCCGGCGGAAGAACCGCCCCATCGCCTCGCGCAGGCCCGCGCTGAAATGGCTTTTCTCCATGGTCTGCCGCGTATGCCGCACTTCGTCGCGCAGCGCCTGCATGCCGAGATGGCGGCGCAGCGTGTCGACCTGCGAGGCGAACACGTTGCGCAGCGCATTGAACTGCTCCAGGCCGCGTTCGAACTGCTGCTTGTCCTCGTTGGCCTTGACCATCATGTGCTGGATGACGTCGCGGTTCTTGCCGCGCAACCCCTGCAGCTCGTCGACCTGATCCTGGATCGTGGCGAGCCGGGTTTCCAGCAGTTCGGTGGTTTTGATCACCACGTCCTCCACGCTGGCCTGGGTCGACTCGCCGACCAGCGCCTGTTTGCAGGGAATCAGTTCCTGCGTCAGCGCGGCCTCCAGCTCGGGCAGGCGGCTCTTCGCCAGCAGGATGGGATCGCTGCGCACCTTGGCGACCAGCGCCTTCTGCGCCGATACCGGGTAGACCTGGCCGGCGGGCAGGTCGAGCAATGCGGCGCTGCCGGCGACCTGTCCGGCGATTTCGGCGTCGATTTCCGCCTGCGTCCTGAGTTCGTCCCACAGGCCGTCGATCTTGTTCAGCACCACCAGCCGCGCCCGGCTGGCACCCTGCACCGGCGCGATGTACTGGCGCCAGATTTCGATGTCTGACTTGGTGACGCCGGTGTCGGCGGCCAGCAGGAACAGCACCGCATGGGCGCTGGGCAGCATGTTGAGCGTCAGTTCGGGCTCGGTGCCGATGGCGTTCAGGCCCGGGGTGTCGAGAATGACCAGGCCCTGTTTCAGCAGCGGGTGCGGAAAGTTGATCAGTGCGTGGCGCCAGCGCGGAATCGCGATGCCGCCGTCGCGTGCCAGGCTGCGCGCGGTTTCCTCGTCATTGGGATTGATCAGGCCGTAGGCTTCGGCGGTCGCGGCGTCGACCGTCACGGTGTCGGCCAGTCGCATCAGGGTTGCGCTCATCTCGGCGGCGGAATCGAGATTGAGCGGGAATTCGGTCCAGGCGCCGGGATCGCGCTTGAAATCGGTAATGCTGCCCTCGCGGGTCTTGGTGTCGATCGGCAGCAGGCGCAGCGAGGGGCGCCGGGTGGGGGTGTAATACAGCTCGGTGGGACACATGGTGGTGCGCCCGGCGGAGGACGGCAGCACGCGCTGGCGGTAGTCCGAAAAGAAAATCGCGTTGATGAGTTCGGACTTGCCGCGCGAGAACTCGGCGACGAAGGCCACGTTCAGCGTGTCTTCCTGCAACCGGCCCAGCAACTGGTTCAGCCGCATCTCGGATTCGGCATCGCCCAGTTCCTGCGCGTTGAGCCAGTCGCGCAGGGCCTCGACGCGCACGTACACGGCATCGCGCCAGGCGCTGTAGTGCTCGAATTCGTCAACCAGGGTCGTGGGTTTCATGCGGCGGGCCACCCGTTAAGGCACAGTCATTTAACGACATGTTAATGACAAACTTGATTCGGCGCAGCCCGCGTCAGCGCTGGCAGCCGGGGCAGTAGAAACTCGCGCGCCGGCCCTGCACGATGCGGCGGATCGGCGCGCCGCAGGTTTTGCACGGCAGGCCCTCGCGATCATACACTCGCGTCTGCAGTTGAAAATAGCCCAGTTCGCCATCGCTCGCGACGTAATCGCGCAGCGAGCTGCCGCCCGCGGCGATGGCCGCCGTCAGCACCTGCTTGATCGCCGCCGCCAGCCGCGCGCAGGCCGGGTGGCTGAGGCGGCGCGCGGCAGTGGCGGGGCGGATGCCGGCGTGGAACAGCGATTCGGAGGCGTAGATGTTGCCGACGCCGACCACCACCTGCGCGTCCATGATGACCTGCTTGATGGCGGCGTTGCGGCGCCGGCACTGCGCGTGCAGGGTGGCCGCGTCGAACGCCGGGGTCAACGGTTCGGGGCCCAGATGCGCCAGCAGCGGGTGCTGCGTCGCGTCGTCGGTCCACAGCACGGCGCCGAAGCGGCGCGGATCGCGCAGCCGCAGCGTGGTGCCGTCGTCGAATAGCCAGTCGATGTGGTCGTGCAGCGCGGCGGGCTCGTCGGGCCCGGCAAAGCGCAGGCTGCCCGACATGCCGAGGTGCACGATCTGCGTGGCGGAACCGAAGTCGAACAGCAGGTATTTGCCGCGCCGGCCGAGCGAACCGAGCGTCAGTCCAGCCAGATGCGACTCCAGATCGTCCGGCACCGGCCAGCGCAGGCGCGGATTGCGCACCACGACGCGCCTGAGCGTGCGGCCCCGCAGGCGCGGCAACAGTCCCAGACGGGTGGTTTCGACTTCGGGTAATTCGGGCATGGCGCGGGGCGGGTTGCGTTGCGATAAATGGGGTATCGACGAGAGGTCCGACCCTGGAGTATGGATGTCCCCGCAAGGGGGAACCGGACGATACACTGCGATTCTACATAACGTACTTTACGCCCTGAAGTCCCCCCGGTTGCGAAGAAGCGACTTTTCTTGCTGCGGGTGAGCGGCGCGCAGCGTACGCAACACGGGCACAAATGAACCTTGCTTGCAGGCGCGCATCGAACGCTTAGAATCGCGGCAGCAACTCCATCCATAAGGCACAACATGGCTCACCTGAAAATCCTTCCTCTGTACGCAGCGCTGCTGCTCGCGACCGCGTGCAGCCAGTTCGGCGTCAAGGCGTCGCAGCCGGTGGTGGCGGAACCGCAAGCGCAGCCGCCCGCCGAGGCGGCGGTCGAGGCTGCCGTCGACCTTGAGGCGGTGGCGGCTGCCAAGGCCGAGGCCGCGCTGCCCAGGCAGCCGCTCACCCCCGACCTCCTGTTCAGGTTTCTGGTGGCCGAGGTGGCCGGCCAGCGCGGCGCGATCGGCGTGGCCCAGTCGACCTATCTCGACCTGGCGCGGCAGACGCAGGACCCGCGGGTTGCCCGTCGTGCCGTCGAAGTGTCGATGTTTGCGCGTAACCAGGCGGGCGCGCTGGAAGCCGCCCGCCTGTGGGCGGCGACCGAGCAGGATTCGGAACGCGCGCAGCAGACCCTGGCAGCGCTGCTGCTGAGCGAGGGCCGGCTCGACGAGGCCGAGCCCATTCTGCGCGCCCAACTGAAGGAAAACACGGCGAGCGGCTTTCTGCATCTGTCGGCGCTGATGGGCAAGCTGCGCGATACGCAGGCTGCGCTGGCATTGGTCCAACGCCTGGCTGCCGATTATCCTGCCTTGCCGGAAGCGCATTTTGCCGTTGCCCAGGCTGCGGCCGGTGCCGGGCGTTTCGACGCTGCAATCGCCGCCTTGCAAAAGGCGGACGAACTGCGTCCCGGCTGGGAGTCCGCCGCGCTGCGTCAGGCCCAGTTGCTCGGCAAAACGTCGGCTGCCGATGCCATGGGCTTCATGCGCGATTTTCTGGCACGCCACCCCGGCGCCCGCGAAGTGCGCCTGGCCTATGCGCGCGCGCTGGTCAATGCCAACCGGTTTGTCGAGGCGCGCGCAGAGTTCACCCGCCTGACCGACGATTTCCCCCGCAATGCCGAAATCAGCCTGGCCGCCGGCCTGCTGTCGTTTCAGATGGGGGATTTCGGGGCGGCGCGCGATTTTCTGACGCGAACCCTGGAGTACAACCCGCGCGAAGCGGATATCGTGCAGTACTACCTGGGCCAGGTGGCCGAGCAGATGAACCAGCCGGACGTGGCGGCATCCCATTATGCCGAGGTCAAGGCAGGCAATTATCTGGTGCCGGCCCGTGCCCGCCAGGCCGCTTTGCTGGCGCGGGCCGGCAAGCCGGACGCAGCGCGCGCGCTGCTGGCGGCCACGCGCGGCGAAAACGAGGCGCAAAACGTGCGGTTGATCCAGGCCCAGGCCGAACTGCTGCGCGAGAGCAGGGAACACGGGACGGCGTTCGAGGTGCTGTCGGAAGGCCTCAAGCGCTATCCCGATTCGGCAGAACTGCTCTATGACCGCGCCATGGCGGCCGAGAAACTGGGCAAGCTCGATGTGCTGGAGACCGACCTGCGCCGCGTGATGGCGCTGCGGCCCGACGACGCGCAGGCCTACAATGCGCTGGGTTACACGCTGGTCGACCGCACCGACCGGCTGGCCGAAGCGATGACCCTGCTGGACAAGGCGCTGGTGCTGGCGCCGGACGACCCTTTCATTCTCGACAGCGTGGGCTGGGCACAATACCGGTCGGGCAACCTGGCGCGTGCGCAGGAATATCTGGAGCGGGCCTACAAGGTTCGTCCCGATCCCGAAATCGCGGCGCACCTGGGCGAGGTGCTGTGGGCGCGCGGTCGGCGCGACGAAGCCGGGAAGCTGTGGCAGACCAGCCTGCAGACCCATCCGCAGAACGAAGTGCTGCTGGAAACCCTGAGCCGGTTCAAACCCTGATGCGTCGCGGCATGGCGGCAGCGCTGCTGGCGCTGGTTCTGGGCGGCTGCGCAGCGATTCCGCCCGCGCCTCCCGCCACGGTTGAACTGCCCCGCCAGTCCAGCTGGACCCTGCAGGGTCGCATCGGCGTCCAGAGCGGCGAGCAGAGCCTGTCCGGCCAGATCCATTGGCAGCATCGCGTGGAAAGCGACGAGGTGTTGATGACCTCGCCACTGGGGCAGGGCGTGGCGCGCATCGTGCGCGATGCCGAAGGCGTTGCGCTCGAGGTGCCGAACCAGCCCACGCGCCGAGCGCCCGATGCCGACACCCTGACGCGCGAAGCGCTGGGATACGTGCTGCCGGTGACGGGTCTGACATGGTGGGTGCAGGCGCGTCCCGATCCGGACCATGCTTTCGAAGCCACGCACGACGCCGCCGGGCGTCTTGCGCAACTGAGGCAGAATGGCTGGGTGATCGATTACCTGCAATACGCAGACGACCGGTCCGCGCGCCCGCGCAAGCTGGTGGTCACCCGCGAGGGGCTGCAAATCCGCCTGGTGGCGGACAGCTGGCAGGTCGAATGAGTCACGCCTATCCCGCCCCCGCCAAGCTCAACCTGTTCCTGCACGTCGTCGGCCGGCGCGCCGACGGCTATCACCTGCTGCAGAGCGTGTTCCGGCTGATCGACCGGGCCGACATCGTGCATCTCGAACTGCGCGATGACGGCCGGGTGGTGCGCGAAGGCGAGCTGCCGGGGGTGCCGGAAGATCGCGACCTGACCCTGCGCGCGGCGCGCCTGCTGCAGGCGCATGCCCCGAGTGGCGCCGGCGTGGGCATCCGGCTCGACAAGGTCCTGCCGATGGGCGGCGGCCTCGGCGGTGGCAGTTCCGACGCCGCCACCGTGCTGCTGGCCTTGAACCGTCTGTGGCAGGTCAATCTGCCGCGCGAGACCCTGCAACAGCTGGCCCTGCAACTGGGCGCCGACGTGCCGGTGTTCGTGTTCGGCCAGACGGCATTCGCCGAAGGCGTGGGCGAAATCCTGCACCCGGTGAGCGCGCCGCCGGCCTGGTATGTGGTGCTGATGCCGCCGGTGCAGGTGCCGACCGCCGCAATTTTTGCTGCGCCGGAATTGACACGCAACACGCCAGCCCTCAAAATAGCGCCCTTTTCCGCAGGCATGGGTCATACGACCTTACACGGGCTTCAGCCCGTAGAAAGTCGGAGTCCCCTCGTGGGGCGTAACGACCTGCAGCCCGTGGTCATCGACCGCTACCCCGAAGTCGCCCGTCATCTCGAATGGCTGGCGCAATTCGGCGAGGCGCGTATGACCGGTTCGGGCGCCTGCGTGTTTGC
>JAJYXA010000080.1 GCA_021791235.1 Pseudomonadota bacterium | reverse complement strand
AGTTGATGTCCACCGACAGCACGCCGGGCAGCCCGGCGATGTGGCGCTCGTTCAGCCAGATGCACGCGGCGCAGACGATGTTTTCCAGGATCAGCGCGGCCTCGCGGATGTTTTCCGATTCCGTCCGGACGAAGCTTTCCTGGATTTCCGGCAGGTCATACAGGCCCAGCTGCGCCAGTTCGGCCTCGGCCTGCTGGGGGGTGGCGGGCAGCGCGGTGCGGTGGGTGTAGTACGCGCCCTGGCCGCTGTCGATGATGGTCTGCGCCACCGCCTGGCAGCCGCGGCAGCAGGCCTGTTTGGTCTCGCCTTCGAACTGGATGGGGTAGTGGGCGCCGTCCGGCACCGGCAGGCCGCAATGGAAGCAGCCAGAAAAAGACGGGGCGTCCGTGAGCCCAGGAGAGTAGGTCACGAATCGCCCCGCAGAAGAACGCCCTGACGCGACAGGTCCGGGAGAGAGGTCGAACCCACCGCCGGCGTCTGGCCCAACCTGTTGTCAGAAAACGCCGCTGCCGACAAGCGCGGCCATCGGGTTGAAGTCGGGCTCGGTGGCTTCGACGCCGCGGCTTGTGGCCTCGGTGTCGATCCAGATTCTTTTGACGTCCAGGTTGCTATAGCCATTCTTCTTTACTGCGATGTCCACCCGGCTTCAACGTCCAAGCTGTCTCTTCGACGTCTGTACCGGAAAGCCGACCATTATAGAAGCGAGCGGGCTTGCGCCCTCACTCACCTGCGCATCCTTCAGTCTGGTGTGGGGCAGGGAATGTTCCGCGGCTGGCTTCAGAGATAGTGCCGAGGCGGCATAACAGTATTAAAGATAAACGTATCATAATATAGTCAAATGACAGGCGCAACGGGAATTTGAATCCGCTACCATGGCACCATGAGCGGACGTCTCCAGAACCCCTCCTACTTTCCGCCGGTCGAGACCGCGCTGCGCGAGCCCAACGGCCTGCTGGCGATGG
Source organism: Pseudomonadota bacterium (assembly GCA_021791235.1). The sequence continues at coordinate 5,524 of JAJYXA010000080.1, read as the reverse complement.
GGGGCGACCTGTCGGCGGAACGCCTGCTGGACGCCTACCGCCACGGCATCTTTCCCTGGTTCAACCCCGGCGAGCCGATCCTGTGGTGGAGCCCCGACCCGCGCATGGTGCTGGTGCCGGGCGAGATCCGCGTCACCCGTTCGCTGGCCAAGCGCATCCGCAACAGCGGCTTCGAGGTGCGTGTCGACACGGCCTTTGCCGAGGTGATGCGCGCCTGCGCTGCGCCGCGCGAGGGGGCAGGCACCTGGATCTCGCCAGCGATGATCGCGGCCTACACGCGGCTGCATCAGGCCGGCTACGCGCATTCGGTGGAAACCTGGCACGACGGCCGGCTGGTCGGCGGCCTCTACGGCGTGGCGATCGGCCGCATGTTCTACGGCGAATCGATGTTCAGCCGTGAACCCGACGCCTCCAAGGTCGCGCTGGTGCGGCTGGCGCGGCAGCTGCAGCAATGGGATTTCGGCCTCATCGACTGCCAGATGGAGACTGCGCATCTCGCCAGCCTGGGCGCTCGCACGCTGCCGCGTACGGCGTTCACGGCAAAGCTGGCGGAGTTGGTAAACTTGCCGCATCTGCCCGGACCCTGGCACTTCGATGCATCCGACTGAACCGCCCTTCCAGCGCATCCAGTTCTACCTGACCGCGCACTACGACTGCAGCTACCTCCCCGGCCGGCGCGCGCGCTCGCAGGTCGCCACGCCCACCCACCTGATCGACCGCCATGCCTACAGCGCGCTGATCCGCGCCGGCTTTCGCCGCAGCGGCCAGTTCACCTATCGTCCGCACTGCGAGCAGTGCCAGGCCTGCGTGCCGGTGCGCGTCGACGTGGCCGGCTTCGTGCCCAACCGCACCCAGCGCCGCTGCCTCAAGCGCAACCGGCATCTGGCCGCGCGCTTTTTGCCGCTCGACTTCAAGGAAGAGCATTACGAGTTGTACCGCAGCTATCTCGGCAGCCGCCATGCGGGCGGCGGCATGGATCGCGACGGACCCGACCAGTACACCCAGTTCCTGTTGTCGTCCAACGTCGACAGCGTGATGGTCGAATTCCGCGACGGCGACGACCTGGTGATGATTTCGGTGATCGACCAGATCGACGACGGCCTCTCCGCCGTCTACACCTTCTTCGACCCTGCGCGCGAACAGCAGAGCCTCGGCGTCTACGGCGTGCTGTGGCAGATCGAGCTGGCGAAGCGGCTGGAGCTCCCCTATCTCTATCTGGGCTACTGGATCGCCGAGAGCCGCAAGATGGCCTACAAGAAGCAGTATCCGCCGCTGGAGGGGCTGGCCGACGGCCGCTGGCAGGTTCTCGACGCATGAAAGCCTGGCTCCTGGTCGCCGTCCTGCTGGCGACCCTGCAGGGCTGCGCGCTCACCGTGAGCAATCCGCGCGCCCTGCAGCCGATCGACGGCTTCGTTCAACTGGCAAGCGATGCACGCGTCTGGGTCGAGCCGGGTTATGAAGCCTACGGTGCGCGCGTGGCGGCGGCGCTGCCGGCCGCCATCGCCAAGGGCGAGGCCGCGCACTACCTGCCGTTTCTCCATCCGCCGCGCGTGTATGTCTGCGGCAGCGAGGACTGCTTCAACCGCTGTGTGTACACCCCCCGGCTGTCTGCCGCCGTCATCCCGGACAACCGCCTGATCCTGTCGCCCAATCTCGACGGCCGCGAAAGCAGCCGCCTGCCCGGGTTGCTGACGCACGAACTCGCGCACCTGCATCTGGGCCAGCGCATCGGCCACTACAACAGCACCCTGCCGGTGTGGTTCCACGAAGGCTGGGCCTCGCTCACCGCCGATGGCGGCGGCGCCGAGTATGCGACCGACGCGCAGGCGTATGCCGCGATCCGCGCCGGACGCCGGGTCGATCTCGTCGCCCGCGACACCCCCGACCAGCGCCACCGCGCGGGCGCGTTCAAGCTCAACATCTTCGAGTTCTACCGCGAGTCCATGCTGCTGGTCGGTTGGCTGAAGGCGCAGGACGAAGCACGTTTTCGCGCCCTTGCACTCGCGGTGCAGAACAACACCGATTTCGAGATCGCCTTCTGGGACATCTACGGCCAGTCGCCGGCCACCCGGCTGGCCGGCTTTTACGAGGGCGTGCCAGGCGATGCCGGATTAAACGATAATGCTTCGATCCAGGCCGCACCCGCAAAACCTTAACGCCACTTCACGATGAAACCCTACCTCGACCTGATGCGCCATGTGCTCGAGCACGGCACCCGAAAAGACGACCGCACCGGCACCGGCACCCTGTCGGTGTTCGGCTGGCAGATGCGCTACGACCTCGCCGCAGGTTTTCCGCTCGTCACCACCAAGAAATGCCACCTGCGTTCCATCATTCATGAACTGCTGTGGTTCCTGCAGGGCGACACCAACATCCGCTACCTCAAGGAAAACGGCGTCAGCATCTGGGACGAGTGGGCCGACGAAAACGGCAACCTCGGCCCGGTGTACGGCCACCAGTGGCGCAGCTGGCCCAAGCCCGACGGCGGCACCATCGACCAGATCAGCGAAGTGGTGAAGACGCTCAAGACCAACCCCGACTCGCGCCGCATCATCGTCTCGGCATGGAACGTGGCTGACCTCGACAAGATGGCGCTGGCGCCGTGCCACGCCTTCTTCCAGTTCTACGTCGCCGACGGCAAGTTGAGTAGCCAGCTCTACCAGCGCAGCGCCGACATCTTCCTCGGCGTGCCGTTCAACATCGCCAGCTATGCCTTGCTGACGCTGATGATGGCGCAGGTGACGGGGCTCCAGCCGGGCGACTTCGTCCACACGCTCGGCGACGCGCACCTCTATCTCAACCACCTCGACCAGGCGCGCGAGCAGTTGAGCCGAGAACCGCGCCCGCTGCCGACCATGACGCTGAATCCTGCGGTGCGCGACATCTTCGCGTTCCGTTTCGAGGATTTCACGCTCAGCGGCTACGACCCGCACCCGGCGATCAAGGCGCCGGTGGCGGTTTAGTGAAGGGTGAGTGGTGAGTGGGCGCGAAACTAAGTACCGTTCGCCCTGAGCCTGTCGAAGGGCAAGTGCCCAGACACAACAATCGAGAAGTCATGAGTCCGAACAAACCCAGAATCAGCGTCATCGCCGCGCTCGGCAGAAACCGCGTCATCGGCATCAAAAATCGCCTGCCGTGGCGGCTGCCGGAAGACCTCGCCCACTTCAAGGCTTTGACGCTCGGCCACCCCGTCCTGATGGGCCGCAAGACCTTCGAATCGCTCGGCCGCCCGCTGCCCGGGCGCACCAACATCGTCATCACCCGTAATCCCGACTACTGCAAGGACGGCTGCCTCGTCGCCGATTCCATTCCCGCAGCCATTGCCCTGTGCCAGGATGCCGACGAAGTCTTCTTCATCGGCGGCGCCGATCTCTACGCTCAAGCCATCCCGCTCGCCAACCGTTTATATCTGACCGAAGTCGGCATCGAAGCCGTGGGCGACGCCTGGTTTCCAGACTACGACCGCAGCGCGTTCAGGGAAGTGTCGCGCGAGTCGCACACCGGCGAGAAAGGCGATGCGCTGGAGTTTGATTTTGTGGTGTACGAGCGGGGATAAGCGAAAATGGTGTGGCCATCCCGCTCGTCTCGTCCCGCTTCACGCGGTGTCCGTTGCGTCAATGAAAAGGGAGAACGCCATGTCCGATCTGAGTCCGCTTGAAGAACATTTTCCTCGCCTGGTACCGGAGATCGTGGCGTTCTGGGGGTCGCCCACCTGTTTCGATCAACTGCAAGGTTTGCTGGTGGACAGCCGGGGCGGCCGCCAGGGATTTCCAGCCGACGTCTATTCCGACCTGTCTTTTCTGCTGACGCTCGTCCCACGGCCCAAAGGCCCTTACGACATCTGGAATGACGCACTGGATGCGGATAAGATCGCGTGAATTCTGGACAAGGAGGATGGCCGTTGCGAAGTGTTCTGAATGCGGCCCAGATGAATGCCGGGCGATCTTCCTGATCAGGTGTCGAATTGACGCGCTCATCTGAAACCTTATTGGAAACGGGCCAGGTACGCGTGCGCAGAATGACCCTTGCGCCTCTGGAGGTCGCACCTTTGCATTTTCACACCCAGGTGGATGAGCATGTTGTGTGTTTGGATGGCCAGATGTCTGTTGCCATAAATGGCACTGAAACCGAGACGGTTCTATCCGAAGGACAAAGTCTTGTCATCCGGGCAGGTACGCCGCACCAGATTTGGAATGGGCGTAATGCGCCAACTCAATACCTACTTACCCAGAGCGGGGGCAAGTACGATTTTTGCCTGACGGAAACCTGAGCAGCGCAGATCCTGGTTTACGTGAGTCTATTTGAACAGTTAAAGGAAAAATGAAGGTGAAAGACTGCAACAAAACGATGTCCGGAGGCGTGGCATGAGCGGCTTGCCCAAGTGCCCCCAGTGCGGCTCGGAATACGCCTACGAAGACGGCGCCATGTATGTCTGCCCGGAATGCGCGCACGAGTGGCCCAAGGATGCACCGGCGGCCTCGGATGAAGCGCGCGTCGTGCGCGATTCCAACGGCAATGTGCTGGCCGACGGCGACACGGTGACGGTGATCAAGGACCTGAAGGTCAAGGGCTCGTCGCTGGTCGTCAAGGTGGGCACCAAGGTCAAGAACATCCGCCTCGTCGAAGGCGATCACGATATCGACTGCAAGATCGATGGCATCGGCGCGATGCAGCTGAAATCGGAGTTCGTGAAGAAGGTGTAGGACGGCCTGGATTGCGCTCGGCGTGATCGGGAAAAACGGGGCCGTGGCCCCGTTTTTCCATGGGGTGCCACGCGGCACCTCGGCCCGAATGGCTTTCGACCCGCTTCAGCGTGGAGGAATGCCTAGTGCTCCATGCGCTCGACCAGTTTTTCCAGTTGCTTGGCCAGGTTGTCCCAGACGATCATGGGGCCCTTGCTTTCAAATTCCGCTTCGGACCACGTCTCGGGCGGATGCTGCCTGTATTCCTCGACCTGGCTGGAGAGTCTGTCGCGCGCCGCCTTCGCCTGCGCCAGCTGTTCCGCCGTGTCGCCGCCGCCCGTTTTGGCAATGCCATGCTGGGCGCGTCCGAGCAGGGTGTCCACATGCTTCAGACGCATTTCATGTTCGAGGATATGTTGCTGGATCAGATGATTCATTTTGGGCGTTTCAGTCATTTCCGCTTCTCCTGCAATGAAAAAATGCTGTGGCCTGGATGACTTAAAGGTAGTCATCAATCCGTTCGACGACAACCGTCGTCTTTGATTCCGTAGCGCGGACACATCCGGCCAGGCGCTGATGGAGGCAGGTCGCAATAAAAAACGGGGCCACGGCCCCGTTCGTGTTCATGCGCGTCGAACCGTTCGAGTCTAGCTGCGTGCGCCCGTCGCCAGCGCGCGGTTCTTGCTAGCCTGCCGGGCCTGTTCGTCGGCGTCGCGGTCGAAGCTGTCGCTCACCCAGCCGCCGAGGTTTTCCAGCGCGATGCGGCCGAGGGCAGCGATCCATTGCGGATGTTCGTTGAGCGCGGGGATGTAGTGAAATGCCTTGCCGCCTGCGGCGAGGAA
>JAJYXA010000313.1 GCA_021791235.1 Pseudomonadota bacterium | reverse complement strand
GGCCAGGGCGACGGTCATCAGGCCCGGCACGACCGACCACAGGAAGACGTCCTTGATCGCCACGCCGCGCGCCAGGAGCCAGGCCGCCAGCAGCGGCCCGATCACCGCACCGGCGTTGTCCATGGTCCGGTGCAGGCCGAAGGCGAGACCGCGGCGGGTTTCATCCACCGCCCCGGCGAGCAGCGCATCGCGCGGCGAGGTGCGCAGACCTTTCCCGACCCGGTCGGCAAAACGCAGCCCCAGCACCATCGGCCAGCTCGACGCCAGATAGAACAGCGGCCGCGACAATGCGGCAAGCCCGTAGCCCGCCGCCACCCAGCCCTTGGCGTGACCGCGCCGGTCCATGAGCACGCCGGAAAAGAGTTTCAACAGGCTGGCGGTGGCTTCTGCAATCCCCTCGATCAGGCCGAGCGCACGCGGTCCGGCCATCAGCACCGAAGCCAGGAACAGCGGCACCAGCGGATAGACCAGTTCGCTGGTGCTGTCGTTGAACAGGCTGACGAGGCCAAGGAGCCAGACGGTGCGGGGCAGGGCCAGGAGGTCTTTGATCACGTATGTTCAGCGGGTGGGTTGCTTGCCATATTCAACCCTAACTCATCCTCGTCGAAGATTCTCCGATTCGTACACGTCTTCGCCCTGCCGTCCGCCACAGCGGGGGCGGCCAAGGCCGACGGGACCGATCTGCCGGATCTCATTCCGGCAGCGCGGTGGCGACGCGCATGTAGATGGACAGCATGGTGGCCACCAGAGCCAAGCCAAGCCACAGCGCGGCCTGCGCCCGGATTGCGGTCATGATGCGCGCGCCCCGTTTTCCGGAGGATCGCCGGATTCCGGATTGACCACGCCGAAGCGCGCCGGGATATGGGCGTAGAAGACCCGGACTTTTTCCCGGTGCAGTATTTCCAGCAGTTTCGCCGACTCCGCCTCGGTGACGATGAACTCCACCTCCACGGCGAGATTTCCGGCCAGTTCGAAGAAGTGATCCTCCTGCAAATGATGGTGATGGCCGAAACCGGCCATGGCACGAAATGCGGTGCCGCCTCGGATGCCGAGCTCGTTGGCCTGGTCCAGCAGCCACTCCCAGGCCAGTTTGCCGTGGCAGCGCTGGTTCTCGTGCAGATAAAATCTCAGAAAGCAGCCTTCCATGTCGTCTCCTTCAGTAATCCTGTTTGTCGGGGATCACGCCGCGCACGCCGCCGCGCGGCTTTTCAACGTCGCCGCGATAGCGCGGGATCAGGTGCAAATGGACGTGAAAGATGGTTTGTCCCGCCGCCTCGCCCACGTTGATGCCCAGGTTGTAGCCGTCGGGGTGGAACTCGGCGTCGAGCCGCGCCCTGGCTGCGTCAGCCAGGGCCATCATGGCTGCCCGTTCCGGCGCGGTGGTTTCGAACCAGTCCGGTACATGGCGGCGCGGCAGGATGAGCAGGTGGCCGGGGCTGGCCGGATGCGTGTCGCGGATCGCATAGGCCAGGTCGTTCTCCAGCAGAACGTCAGCCGGCCGGCAGAACGGGCAATCGGCGTTCATGCCGCACTCCGCGCCCAGGCCACCGTGGCGATGCCGGCCAGCGTCATCGTCACCGAACCCAGAACATGTCCCGCTACCGAGGCGAGCGCCCAGGTGGGGCGGCCTTGCTGGAGCAGCGTGACGATCTCGGCCGAAAACGTGGAGAAGGTGGTCAGCCCGCCACAGAAACCGGTCACCACAAGCAGCCGCCATTCCGGCGCCAGGCCCGGCATGGCGGCGAAGAGGGCGAGCGCCAGGCCGATGACGTAGCCGCCAAGAAGGTTGGCGGCCAGCGTGCCGGGCGGGATGGTGGGGAAGAGGGCGTTGAGCTTGAGGCCAAGTAGCCAGCGCAACAGCGCGCCGAGCGCGGCGCCGAGGGCGATGGCGAGGATGGATTTCCACATGTGTCTGTCCTTGAAAAACGATCACAATTACACGGACAGTGCAGGGAAATGCCTACGCCACCCGTGACGGGTTCGGTAGGCATCATCAGCCGGGGAACCCGGCGGTTGTTAGGAGGAATGCCATCTCCTGTTCGGTGGGATTGTCACATGCTTCCCCATGGTGTGGGAAGTTGCCGTTGCAAGGTACTCACCCCGTCCACCGTGAGTTTTGAACTTCGGGGACACGACTATCAGATTAGGCGATGAGGTTGCTTTTTGAAGGCCGGTTTCGGCGGGGCGCTGCCAAACCAAGCCTGCGAGGGCGGAACCACGATCGCTTTCCTTCGAACAGCCGACCGCTCAGAATCGATGCCATTCACCTCACGGGGTTGTTTATGCATACGGTGTTGTGCCTTCGATCAGACCATCGGCAGGGGATCCGTCACGATCCGCTGAGGAGGCAGGGGCAATGAACCCCAAACCATCCATCGAGCCGCGCAGGGTATGAAGTCGCCTGTGCGTCTCCCGCTGGTTCTGTTCGGCGCTTTCGACCGCCACAACTTCGGCGATCTGCTGTTCCCGCATCTGATGACGGCCCTGCTACCGAGGCGGGCGTTCGAGTTTGCCGGCCTGGTCGGGCGCGACCTGCAGGCGTTCGGCGGACACAAGGTCAAAGCGCTGGGCGCGTGGAGCGATGAGCAGCCGGTCCAGCTGATCCACGTCGGCGGCGAGCTGCTGACCTGCAATGCCTGGCAGGCCGCGGTCATGCTGCTCGACCCGGACAAGGCCGCCGAAGCCATCGCGCGCTATGACGCCGACCCGGCTGCGGCCGCCGCGTGGGTCGCCCGCCAACTCGGCACCGTGCGTGCCATCCCGTATGTGGTGGGGCGCGATGGCATTGCTGGATCGGGGCGGCTGATCTTCAATGCCGTGGGCGGCGTGGAATGGATGGCGGTGCCCGCTGCAGCCCGCGAGGCGGCCAGGACCGCCCTCGGTCAGGCAGACTGGGTCAGCGTGCGGGATCATCGGACGCAGGCAACGCTGCGTGCGGAGGGCCTCGATTTTCCGCTCTGTCCCGACCCGGCCGTGATGGTGGCGGAGTGTTTCGGCGAACCCATCGCGACGCGCCAGCAACAGGGTGAGGTGAAGGATTTGCTGGAGGCCTTCCCCCAGGGCTACCTGGCGTGCCAGTTCAGCGCCGAGTTTGGCGACGACGCCACGCTGGATACCCTGGCGCAGGGGCTGTCCCGGGTGGCGGCCGGGAGCGGGCTGGGGCTGGCGTTCTATCGTGCCGGCGCGGCGCCCTGGCACGATGACCTGCGGCTCTACGAAGCGCTGCAGCAGCGGCTGCCGCCTGGATTGGCGCGCATTTTTCAGTCTCTGAACGTGTGGGACATCTGCGCTCTCATCGCCGCCAGCCGGGGCGCGGTCGGCAGCAGCCTGCATGGGCGGATCGTCGCGCTGGCCTATGGTTTGCCGCGGGTCAGCCTGATCCCGCCGCAGCAGGGCGCGCGTCCCGTCAAGTCGGCTGCCTTTGCCGAAACCTGGGAGCCGGACACGATTCCGCGCAGCGTGATGGTCGATGCAATCGAACGCGCGGTGATGCAGGCGCTGGCCGTGCCTGCGGATGTGCTGCGCGAGAACGCGGCCAGTCTGCGCGTGCGCTATCTGCACAGCCAGGCGCAATGGACTGGCCTGCTGACGCCATGAATCAGGCCGGCCAGGCGGTCTTGCGTAATAATCCAAGAAAACTACTCAGACCCGAACCCACACCATGCCGACTGTCCCCCTGCCGCCTGCCGACCTGCGCCTGACCATCGATCCCGCAACGCTCGGGTTCGTCGATACCTCCGAACTGGCGGACGAGGCCTTGCCGTGGATCGGCCAGGCGCGTGCCGAGGCAGCCGCACGTTTCGGCCTCGGCATGGACCAGCCCAATTACAACCTGTTCGTGCTCGGCGAAGTCGGCAGCGGCCGCTCCTCGCTGCTCAAGCAGGCAATGGTCCAAGCGGCCGCGAACCGGCGCGTGCCGCCCGACCTCTGCTACCTGTACAACTTCGATGCGCCCGAGCGTCCGCTTGCGCTGCGGCTGCCGGCGGGCGAGGGCCGGCTGCTGCGCCAGCTGCTGACGCAGGCGGTGAGGACGCTGGAGGATGAAATCCCCAAGCGGCTCGAAGGCCAGGACTACAAGGCCGAGAGCGAGCACATCGAGCAGGCGTGGAAGGACCAGGTGGCGCGCCACTACGCCGAGCTGACCGCGTTCGCCGAGGCGCGCAGCTTTTCGCTGCACCGCGAGGCCGGCCGCATGATGTTCACGCTCATCGGCAAGAAAGGGCAGGCGCTCACCGAGGACGAAGTGCTGGCGCTGCCAAAGACGCGCCGTGCCGAAATCGAGCAGGCTGAACTGGAACTGCGCGCCGAGATCACCCGCTACATCGACAAGACCCAGCCGCTCGAGCGCGCGATGAACGACGCGCTAGCGGTCTTGCGGCGGCAGGTGGTGAAGCCGCTGGTCGAGCGCGCGCTGCAGGCGATCCGCGATGGGCTGAAGAAGCAGATCAAGGATGCGACCAAGCTCAATGCCTGGCTCGATGCGATCGAACAGGACGTGTTCGACAACCTCGAGCTCTTCAGCGGAGGAGAGGATGACGAAAACCGGCAGGCGGAACTGGATGCCGTGCTGGCGCGCTACCGCGTCAACCTGGTGGTCGACAACGGCGGGCTGGCCGGCGCGCCGGTGCTCGTCGAGGACAACCCGCTGTTCCGCGCGCTGTTCGGCAGCATCGAATACCAGTCCGAGAACGACGTACTGGTGACCGACTTCTCGCGCATTCGCGCCGGCAGCCTGCTGCAGGCGCACGGCGGCTTTCTGATGCTGCACCTGCGCGACGTACTGGCCGACCCGCTGGTGTGGGAGAAGCTGCGGCGTTTCCTGCGCAGCGGCCGGCTGCAGATCGAGGAGCCGGGCGTGTCCTTCTCGCCGATTGCGGCGGTGTCGCTGGTGCCGGAGGCGGTCGACGTCGAGGTCAAGATCGTGCTGATTGGCTCGCGCGACCAGTATTACGAGTTGCAGGAGGCCGCGCCGGAATTCGCGCGCCATTTCCGCACTAAGGTCGATTTCGCCGACAGCTTCGTGGCCGGCGCGGACACCCGCCGCGCCTCGTCGATTTTCGTCGCCCATGTCTGCCGCGGCTACGGGCTGCCGCATTTCTCGGCGGCGGCGGTCGCGCGCCTGCTCGAGGAATCGCACCGCGAGGCGGGCGACCAGTCGCGCGAGAGCGCGATCTTTGCGCGCGCCGAGGCGCTGGTGATGGAAAGCGCGGCGATCTGCCGCGCACGCGGGCCGGGCCTGGTGACGGCGGCAGACGTCGAGACGGCGCTCGCGGCGCACACCGCGCGCCACGACTATCCCGAGCGGCGCCTGCGCGAGGAGATCGCCGAGGGCGACGTGCTGATCGACCTGCACGGCGAGCGCCGGGGGCAGGTCAACGGCCTCACCCAGATCGACCTCGGCGACTACCGCTTCGGCCTGCCGGTGCGGCTGACCGCGCACGCCTATGCGGGCGAGGATGGCCTGCTCAACATCGAGCGCGAGGTCGAGCTGTCCGGCCCGATCCATGACAAGGGGGTGTTCATCCTGCAGAACTACCTGGCTGCGCTGTTTGCCCATCTGGCGCCGCTGTCGCTCAATGCCTCGATCGTGTTCGAGCAGCAGTACCACGGCGTGGAAGGCGATTCCGCCTCGTGCGCCGAACTCTATGCGCTGCTGTCGGCGCTGTCGGGGCTTCCACTGAGACAGGGCATCGCCGTCACCGGCGCGGTCAACCAGCACGGCGAGGTGCTGCCGGTGGGTGGCATCAACGAAAAAATCGAAGGCTGGTTCAGCGTCTGCGAAGCGGCCGGCCTGGATGGCAGCCAGGGCGTGCTGATTCCCGCGCGCAATCGGCGGCACCTGATGCTGGCGCCGCGCGTGGTCGAGGCAGTCGCGCGCGGGCGCTTCCATATCCATACGGCAGAGCAGGTGACCGCGGGCATCGAACTGCTGACCGGTATGGCAGCGGGCGAGCCGAACGCAGCGGGCCACTATCCCCCCGACAGCGTGCTGGGGCATGCGCAGGACACCCTGCTGGCGTTCCGCCGGGCCTGCCAGGTGCAGGAGCATGCGCGGGCACCGCGGCGGCATTTCCGCGCGGGAGAACGGCCGCAGCGGCGCTAGCCGGCCTGCAGGCAGGCGGGACGTGAACTATAGTGAGAATCTCCAATCGTTTTGCCAGGAGGCGATCATGAACGCACTGCACCGCATGGAACGTTTTCTCGACCTGCACATGATCCCGTTCGATATCGTCGCGCACCCGCACACGCATACCAGTGCCGAAACGGCGCGCGCGGCCGGGGTGACGCCCGATCGGGTGGCCAAGGGCGTGCTGCTCGATGGCGTCGGTTGCCAGATGGTGGCGATGGTTCCCGCCGACCAGGAAGTCCATCTCGGCAAACTGGGGCTGGACCATGACGTGGAATTCAGTCTGGCTGACGAGACCAGCGTGAGCCGCCTGTTCAGCGAATGCGAGCCGGGCGTGGTGCCGGGGCTGCCGAATGCCTGGGGCGTGGA
>JAJYXA010000354.1 GCA_021791235.1 Pseudomonadota bacterium | reverse complement strand
CATGCTCACGAGCGTGGTTTCCTGGCCGCCGTGCAGGCTGGCGGTGGAGGTGAACACGGCGGCGGGCTTGCCGGCCAGCGCGCCCTTCGCCCACAGCGCGCCGGTGGTGTCGAGAAAATACTTCAGCGGCGCCGCCATGTTGCCGAAGCGGGTGGGCGAGCCGAGCGCCACGCCGGCGCATTGTTCGAGGTCGGCCGGTTCGACGTAGGGCGCGCCTTTGTCGGGCACCGGCGGCTCGGCCACCTCGGTGCGCGGCGCCACCGGCGGCACGGTGCGCACGCGGGCGGACGCGCCCGCCACCTGGTTGACGCCGCGCGCGACCAACTGCGCCATCTCGCGCACGCTGCCGCCGGCGCTGTAATACAGGACAAGAATTTCGGTCATGAGGCTTCGTCGGCAAAAATGGTGAAATCGATCAAATCGTAGCTCGGCGTCTGCTCGATGCGGCGGCCGAAGGTGAGCGTGTACTGGTGCGGCGGGTGCCGGACATCAGCGTCCATGCCGATCTGATACAGGTGGCGCGGCAGCAGCAGGCGATCTTTCTGCTGCAGCGCGGCCAGACCCGGAACGAACAGCGCCGGCTCCGGGCTGGCCTTGCGGTGGCCGCGCAGCGGCTGCACCCACACCGGCTGGATCTGCGGCGACAGCCGCTCGATGCCGAGTTCGACCTGGCGCGCATCGCGCATGCGGATCCAGCGAATCACACCCAGCGACCACGCTGCCGTAGCGTCGGCACGCAAGCCCAGCGGGTCGCCCACTTTCAGGTTCAGCGGGGCGTCCGGCGTGCCGCTGAGGGCCAGGCCGGCCGCGCTGTCGTTGCTGACGGTCCAGCGGGTGGCGTTGACGACGACCGGTGCGGCATGGGCGGTCTCGACATCGGGAATCCGCACGCTGTCCGCGCCGTCCGGCTCTCCCTGCGCGGCTTTCGGCTCCAGTTCCAGCAGCCGGTGAATGGCGCTCACGCCGGCCACCATCTGCATCGTGCCAGGCGTGGCGAAACGCCTGAACGCGCGTTGCGCACCGGCGCTCCACTGCTTGAGCAGGCGTTTGCACAGCGTCTGGCTGAGTTCGCTTTCCATTCCCGCCGGCAGGCCGATGCGGCGCGGCGTCTCGCCGGTGCGCAGGCGAACCGCGGTTTCGTGCAGGTGACGACACAGCGCATCGGTGTCGAGCCAGAGGGCGCCCGGCGCCTGGCCGGTCGCGAAATGGCCCGGCGGCGCATCGACGTCGGTCTGGATCGAAAAACCGTGATGGCCGTCCACCGGCGCCGCGGCCAGCACGGCAAGCGCGGCAAACTTGTCCAGATACAGCCGCGTGCAGGCCAGTTCGGCGTGGCTCATGTGCGGCGGGTCGGCCAGCGCGAGCAGCAGGGCCTGGCAATAGGCCAGGGTGGCCGATGGCGCATCGTCCGCCGCCGTGTCGGCCAGATTCGAGGCCCGGGCGTAGGCATGGAGCTGGTGCATGTCCTGCCACACGCCGGCCGGGGCCGGCGTGTGGGTCAGATCGCAGGCGGCGAGGATGTCGCGCAGCGCGGCCAGCAAGCGTGCGGTGGTTTCGGCCATGCGTTTGGGATGGGCGCGACCGAAGCGGCGTCGGGTCAGCGCCTGCAGCACCTGCTTGTAGCCGATGCTGTGCTCGATGTGCAGTTCGCGCAGCAGCGCGCCGAGCTGGCGTTGTTGCGTGTGGGGCGGCACGCCGGATTCGGCGAGCTGCGCTTCCAGGCTGGCGGCGGCGCGCGCCACGGCCGGGCTATACAGCGCGAGCAGCGCGCTGCGATCGTCCTCGCCCAGCGGGTGGCGATTGAGGCCGTACAAGGCCATCACCAGTTGCCGGGCGGTGTCCGCCGGGCTGGCGAAGGGCAGGCGGCCCAGCCATTCCGCCACGGCTTTCGGGCGGGTTTCAACCGTGTGCTGCAGCACCGGGTCGGCGCCGGGAATGTTGAGATTGAGCATAGGATCAGTCGAACACGACGGTCTTGTTGGCGTATACCAGCACGCGGTTGTCGAGGTGCCATTTCACCGCGCGCGACAGCACCACTTTCTCCAGGTCCGCCCCCTTGTTGATCAGGTCGTCGAGACTGTCGCGGTGCGAGATGCGCGCCACGTCCTGTTCGATGATGGGGCCGTCGTCCAGCGTTTCGGTGACGTAGTGCGCGGTCGCGCCGATCAGCTTGACGCCGCGCTCGAACGCCCGGTGGTAGGGCTTGGCGCCGTGAAACGCGGGCAGGAAGGAATGGTGGATGTTGATGATGCGGTTGGGAAAGTGGCGGATGAAATCCGCCGACAGCACCTGCATGTAGCGCGCCAGCACGATGAAGTCGATTTTCTGGTCGCGCAGGATCGCCAGCTGCACCTCCTCGGCCTCGTGCTTGGCGTCCTTGTGCACCGGCAGGTGCTGGTAGGGCACGCGGTAGGCCTCGGCCAGCCAGCGCGTGTCCTCGTGGTTGCTGAGGATGATCGGCAGCTCGCAGTGCAGTTCGCCGCTCTGGTAGCGGTAGAGCAGGTCGGCCAGGCAATGGTCGAACTTCGACACGAACACCGCCATGCGCGGCTTGCGGCTCGATTCGGCGAGCCGCCAGGTCATCCCGAAGCGCTCGGCGATGGGCCCGAAGGCGGCGGCGAACTCGCCCAGGTCGAGGTTGAACTCCGCCAGATCCCATTCCACCCGCATCAAAAACAATTTCAGTTCGGCGTCCTGATGCTGATCCGCATGCAGGATGTTGGCGTTGTGCGCGAGCAGAAAATCGGCAATGGCCGCGACCAGCCCCTTCTGGTCGGGGCAGGAAATCAGCAGAACGGCGGTATGGCGCATGGCGGGGCTCGGCGATCCGGGGATTGGTTTTTTGCGCCATCATAACCAAAATTCCCCCGATCGCCTTGAGGAAAGCGGCGGGGAGCCGGCTTTCGCGCCGGGGCGCGCAAAGATTCAGCGTTCTTTGCGCGGCGTCCGCCCTGTTCGCGCAGGCCGATACGCTGGGCTTGAACGCAGTCATCGGCCCGGCCGGGCGTTTCCCGGCGCCAAGCCGCATCCTGTCATGCGCCTGTTCAAACTTTAGGCATGCCGCCCGGAAAAAACTTTGATTTGCCATGGGATTTTCGGGGCGGAAAAAAATCCCTGCGAAATAGCGCACATCCGGGTTGACATGCCCGACGGGGCACCTAGAATTTGTACCTGCCCTCCGCCTGCACCACAATATGTTGTGAATAGAACGGTGCACGAGGGTCGGGAAAGCTGTGCATAAGTCGTATTTTGCGCTTGTTGCAGCCGCCTGGTTTTTCGTCATACCCACCAAGGAGCCCTGTAGATGTTGAATGTCGCCGCCGAATCCGCTGCATCCCCCCCCCTTCCCCCGCTCGAAACCGCCGAACCGGCCGTGACCGACACGCGCTACGCCGACTACAAGATCATCCGCCGCAACGGCGCGGTGGTGGGCTTTGCGCCCAACAAGATCGCGATCGCCGTGACCAAGGCCTTCATCGCGGTGCAGGGCGGGCAGGCCGCGGCCTCGGCGCGCATCCGCGAGCTGGTCGAATCGATCACCGGCCAGGTGACGGCGGCGCTGATGCGGCGCAACCCCAACGGCGGCACCTTCCACATCGAGGACATCCAGGACCAGGTCGAACTGGCGCTGATGCGCTCGGGCGAGCATGAAGTCGCGCGCGCCTATGTGCTGTACCGCGAGAAGCGCGCGCAGGAACGCGCCGCCCAGAAGGCCGCCGGCGTCCCCGAAGCCACCCTGCACGTGATCGAAGACGGCCGGAAGAAGCCGCTCGACACCGCGCGCCTCGCCGCCATCCTGGCCGACGCCTGCACCGGCCTGGGCGACAACGTCAAGGCCGAGCCGATCATGCACACCGTGCTGCGCGACCTCTACGACGGCGTGCCGATGGCCGAAGTCGAAAAGGCGCTGGTGCTCGCCGCGCGCTCGATGATCGAGCAGGACCCGGCGTATTCCTTCGTCACCGCACGTCTCCTGCTCAATTCCATCCGCCACGAAGTGCTGGGCGAGGCGGTGACGCAGGCGCAGATGGGCGCGCGCTACGCCGAGTATTTCCCGGCCTTCATCAAAAAGGGCATCGCCGCCGAACTGCTCGACGAGAAGCTCGGCCAGTTCGACCTGGCGCGTCTGGCCAAGGTGCTCGACGCCGGCCGCGACTACCAGTTCGGCTACCTCGGCCTGCAGACCCTGTACGACCGCTATTTCCTGCATATCGAAGAGTCGCGCATCGAATTGCCGCAGGCCTTCTTCATGCGTGTGGCGATGGGTCTGGCGATCAACGAGATCGACCGCGAAGCGCGCGCCATCGAGTTCTACCAGGTGCTGTCGAGCTTCGACTTCATGTCGTCGACCCCGACGCTGTTCAACTCCGGCACGCGCCATTCCCAGCTGTCCAGTTGTTATCTCACCACCGTCACCGACGATCTCGACGGCATCTACCAGGCGATCAAGGAAAACGCCATGCTGCAGAAGTACGCCGGCGGGCTGGGCAACGACTGGACCCCGGTGCGCGCCATGGGCGCCCGCATCAAGGGCACCAACGGCAAGTCGCAGGGCGTGGTGCCCTTCCTGAAAGTGGTCAACGACACCGCCGTCGCGGTGAATCAGGGCGGCAAGCGCAAGGGCGCGGTGTGCGCCTACCTGGAAACCTGGCACCTCGACATCGAGGAATTCCTCGACCTCAGGAAGAACACCGGCGACGACCGCCGCCGCACCCATGACATGAACACCGCGAACTGGATTCCGGACCTGTTCATGCAGCGCGTGATGGAAGGCCTTGACGCCACCGGCGTCAATCCGAATCAGGGCATGTGGACCCTGTTTTCCCCCAACGACGTGCCCGACCTGCACGACCTCTACGGCCGCAAGTTTGCCGAGGCCTACACCGAATACGAACGCCGTGCCGACCGCGGCGAGATCAAGGTGTTCCGGCGCATCCCCGCGCTGCAGATGTGGCGCAAGATGCTGTCGATGCTGTTCGAAACCGGCCACCCCTGGATCACCTTCAAGGACCCGTGCAACATCCGCAGCCCGCAGCAACACGTCGGCGTCGTCCACAGCTCCAACCTGTGCACCGAGATCACGCTCAACACCGGCGACACCGAAATCGCCGTGTGCAACCTCGGCTCGGTCAACCTGGTGAACCACCTGAAACTCGATGTTGAATCAGGGCAGCCCAAGCTCGATCTGGACAAGCTCAAGGCCACCATCCACACCGCGATGCGCATGCTCGACAACGTGGTGGACGTCAACTACTACGCCGTCGGCAAGGCGCGCAACTCCAACCTCAAGCACCGTCCGGTGGGCCTCGGCATCATGGGCTTCCAGGACGCGCTGCATGAACTGCGCGTGGCCTACGCGTCGGACGAGGCGGTGGAGTTCGCCGACCGCTCGATGGAAGCCGTCGCCTACTACGCCTTCTGGGCGTCGACCGAGCTCGCCGCCGAGCGCGGCCGCTATTCCAGCTACGAAGGCAGCCTGTGGAGCCGCGGCATCCTGCCGCAGGATTCGCTGAAGCTGCTGGCCGAGGAGCGCGGCGGCTATCTGGAAGTGGACGGCTCCAGCACCTTGGACTGGGACGCGCTGCGCGCCCGCATCGCCGAATACGGCATGCGCAACTCCAACTGCCTGGCGATCGCGCCGACCGCGACCATCGCCAACATCGTCGGCGTCTCCGCGTCGATCGAGCCGACCTACCAGAACATCTACGTCAAATCCAACCTGTCGGGCGAATTCACCGTCGCCAACAAGTACCTGGTGGCCGACCTGAAGAAGCTGGGCCTGTGGGACGAAGTCATGGTCGCCGACATCAAGTACTTCGACGGCAGCCTGGCGAAGATCGACCGCATCCCGGCCGACCTGCGCACCCTCTACGCCACCGCGTTCGAGATGGAAACCAGCTGGCTGGTGGAATGCGCCAGCCGCCGCCAGAAGTGGATCGACCAGGCGCAGAGCCTCAACATCTACATGGCGGGCGCCAGCGGCAAGAAGCTCGACGAGACCTACAAGCTGGCGTGGATACGCGGCCTGAAGACCACGTACTACCTGCGCACCCTGGGCGCGACCAGCGCGGAGAAATCCACCGGCAAGGGCGGCGAGCTCAATGCCGTGTCGTCGAGCGGCGGCGCGGGGGCGATGAGCAGCGGCGCCAGCAGCGCGATCAGCAAGGCCGCGGCGAATCTGCCGGAGCCGGAGATCGAAGGGCGCGCCTGCACGATGCGGCCGGGGAATCCAGGGTTTGAGGAATGCGAGGCGTGCCAGTAAGGCTCGGCCGTCACCCCGGGCGTGGTAGTTGAGCAGAGGGTTGGCCGTCACCCCGGCGGAAGCCGGGGTCCAGTCAAGCAGGCTGGATTCCGGCGTCCGCCGGAATTGACGAATGCTTGAGTGCGTTGGCCGGGGGTAGCCCGGCGGCTAGTCACTTTCTCTTGGACGGCCAAGAGAAAGTAACCAAAGAGAAAGCCGCCCTGCTGCGCCACCCCTTCGGGGCGGGCCTCGACTGAA
>JAJYXA010000133.1 GCA_021791235.1 Pseudomonadota bacterium | reverse complement strand
TGTTGTATTTCGACAGCGCGTAGCCGATCTGGCGCGGCGTCAGATTCAGCAGGCGCGCCGCTTTCGCCTGCACCCATCCGCATTGTTCCATGGCCCACACCAGGCGTTCGCGCTCGCTCATCATGGCCGGCTCTACGCCGGCCTCCGCGTCGGCGGCATCGAAGGCTTCGGGCTGGCTCGCCGCCGGCACAGGCATGATGGGGATCGCCTGCTGCACCTTGCCGTAATGCTGCAACACCTGCGAGAAGCACTTGTTCTGCTGGCACGGCAGGTCGATGTCGTGGATTGTGCCCGAGCGCGCCATGGTCGCGGTGCGCTCGACGCAGTTTTCCAGCTCGCGCACGTTGCCCGGCCAGTTGCACTTCAGCATCACCTCCATCGCGTCTGGCGTGATGGCTAGCTTGCGCTCGTTCTCGCGGTTGAATTTTTCGAGGAAATGCTGCACCAGCAGCGGAATGTCTTCGCGCCGCTCGCGCAGGGGCGGCAGGAAGATGCTCACCACGTTGATCCGGTAGTACAGGTCGGCGCGGAATACGCCCTTGGCCACATCTTCTTCCAAATTGCGGTTGGTGGCCGCGATCAGGCGCACGTCCACCTTGATCGACTTGTTTCCGCCCACACGCTCGAATTCCCGCTCCTGCAGCACGCGCAGCAACTTGGTCTGGAACGCGGCCGATATCTCCCCCAGTTCGTCCAGGAACAAGGTGCCGCCATGGGCCATTTCGAAGCGGCCTTTGCGCTCTTGCGTGGCGCCGGTGAACGAACCTTTCTCGTGGCCGAACAGCTCGGATTCGAGCAGCGTCTCGGACAATGCGGCGCAGTTGACCTTGACGAAGGGCGCGTCCTTGCGCGGGCTCAGATAGTGGATCGAGCGGGCGATGACTTCCTTGCCGGTGCCGCTCTCGCCGCGCAGCAGCACGGTCGACTTGCCCGGGGCCGCCTGGTGCACTTCGGCGAAGACCTCCTGCATACGCTTGCTGCGGCCGATGACATTGTCCAGGCTGTACTTGCCCTGCAGTTCCTTTTGCAGGCGCTGCTGCCGCTGCATCAGTTCCTCGCGTTCGGCCGCCACATTCCGGTGCAGGCGCGCGGTCTGCCCGATCAGGTTGGCGATCATGGCCAGGAAGCGAACCAGCCCTTCGAAATTCATGGGCGCGCTGTCCACTTCGCGGTCCACGCTGAGCACTCCGATGGTTTCCCGTCCCACTTTGATCGGCACGCCGATGAAGGCGACGATCCTTCCCTCGCCCAGGCTGCGCGAACCCGTACGGTTCAGGAACAACGGCTCTTTCGCCACATCCGGCACCACCATGGGCACGCCCGTTTCAAGGATTTTTCCGGTGATACCCTCGCCCTTGCGAAATCGCCCGCGCCGGGCGGCCTCGGCCGACATGCCGGTCGCCTCAACAACGTGCAGCTCACCCGATGGCTGCACCAAACTGATCATGCCCCGCCGCATCTTGAGATGCGAAGAAAGCACGCCGAGCACTTCCCTCGCCGTCTTGTTGAGGTCGAGAGATGAACTCAGTATCTTGCTGATTTCATAGATTGTTGCGAGCTCGATACTCGCTTCTTGCCCGAGGGATGCACCCATATCTCTCTCCCCGCTGAGCCGGTTTAAGGCTCGTCAAAAAAACAATGGGACTACTATGGTTTTTTGGATGCAAGTAACGTGCCACATATTTACGCCCCAGCCAATACGCTGCGCACGGTTGGGCCTGTACTGAATTTTGTGTAAACGGACTGTTAACTGCCGAAAGCCCCCGCAAGCGGGCTTTGTTCATTCAGTCATCCTGCATGGCATGCCGCCTCATTCACGAATCTCGCCGTCGACATACAGCCAGCGCCCGTCCACCCGCTCAAAGCGGCTGGTTTCGTGCAGCTTGAATGCGCGGCCGTTGAGCTTGTAGCGCGCGACGAATTCCACCGTGGCATGGGCGTCGTCCAGCGGCGTGTGTGCCTTGACTGCCAGCCCCAGCCATTGCGGACGCGGCGTGGCGTCGAGTTCCAGCGCAGCGGGACGGGTCGCGGGATGCCAGGTTGCCCGCAGATAATCCTCCAGCCCCAGCACATACGCGCTGTAGCGCGAGCGCATCAGGCTTTCGGCATCCGGGGCGGGCGCGCCGGCGTGAAAGCGCCCGCAGCAGGCTTCAAGCGCGCGTCCTGATCCGCACGGACAGGCCGCGCCGCTCATGGTTTTTTCTCCGGGCAACGCAGCTTCGGCTGGATGTGCGGCCATACCGCATCGAGCATCCGGGTCTGCGCCTTTTCGTTGGGGTGGATGCCGTCGGCCTGCATCATGCCCGCCGTCACGCCCACGCTGCAGACAAAACACGGCACCAGCACAATCTTCTCCGCGCGCGCCACCTCGCCATACAGCTTCGCCACCGCGTCGGCATACGCCTTGCCGTAATTCGGCAGCACCGGTGCGTCCAGCAAGGCCACCCAGGCACCCGTGGCCTTCGCCTGCCGAACCATCACGAGCAGATTCTGCCGGATCGCCTCCGGCGGTGTGCCGCGCAAGGCATCGTTGCCGCCGAGCTCGATCAGCACGCCTTGCGGCCGGTGCCGATCGAGCGCAGGCGCCAGGCGCAGCAGGCCGTTCTGCGTGGTGTCGCCGGTGATGCTGGCGTTGATCACGCGCCATTGCGGCGCGGCTTTTTTCAGGCGCGCATCAAGCAGATCCACCCAACCCTGCCCCTGGGCAAGGCCGTAGCCGGAACTCAGGCTGTCGCCGACAATCAACAAGGAGCACGCGTTGGCCAGCGCCCAACCCGGCAGCCACAGCAGCACCAGCAACCACAAGCGATAATTCATTCATTGACCCTGATCTGACCCCATCCCAATGACGCCTTCCGACAACGCCCGGTTCCCCTCCCCAAAAGGGGACGCCGATCCACTACGAGCTAAAGCTCGTGTGGAGTCGTATGCCGCGGTGGTCGCCGCCCACGCCCTGTCTCAGCGGGTGCCGACTGCCGACGGCGTCCTCGCCATCCTGAGCGAAGTCGAGCTTGCCGTCCAGGCGGGCGAAACGCTCGCCGTCACCGGCGCCTCCGGCTCCGGCAAGTCCACCCTGCTGGGCCTGCTGGCGGGACTGGACCAGCCGTCCGCGGGCGAAATCGTGCTGCTCGGCCAGCGCCTCAACGATCTCGACGAGGACGCCCGCGCCCGCTTGCGCGCCGGCCGCATCGGCTTTGTGTTCCAGTCGTTCCAGCTGCTGCCCGCGCTGAGCGCGCTGGAGAACATCCTGCTGCCGCTGGAACTGGCCGGCCGCGCCGACGCGCGTGAACGCGCCACCCACTGGCTGGCCCGCGTCGGCCTCGCCGCGCGCGCAGGGCACACCCCGCGCCAGCTGTCCGGCGGCGAACAGCAGCGCGTCGCCATCGCGCGCGCCTTCGCCACCGATCCCGAAATCGTGTTCGCCGACGAGCCCACCGGCAACCTCGATGCCGACACCGGCGCCCGCATCATCGAACTCCTGTTCGAGCTCAACGCCTCCGCGCGCACCACCCTGATCCTGGTCACCCACGACGATGCGCTGGCGTCACGCTGCCAACGCCGGCTGCATCTGGTCGCCGGCCGCGCGCGCGAGGTGGCCCTCGCATGAACTTTCTCCGGCTCGGCCTGTGGCTGCTGCGGCGCGAACGCGCCAGCGGCGAATGGCGCGTGCTGCTGCTGGCGCTGATCATCGGCGTCGGCAGCGTGTCCACCACCGGCTTTCTCGGCGACCGCATCAAGCGCGCGATGAGCGAGCAGGGCGCGAGCTTCCTCGGCGCCGACCTGCTGGTCACCAGCCCGCGTCCGATCGACGCCTGGCCCAGCCATGCCCTGCGCACCAGCAGCGCGCTCGAATTCGCCAGCATGGTCAGCCGCGGCGACGCCTTCCAGCTGGCGACGCTGCGTGCGGTCGACGCCGCCTACCCGCTGCGCGGCAGCGTGCGCATCGCCGACCGCCCGTTCGAGGCCGGCACGCCGCGCCCGGCGCAGCCGCCGCCCGGCGCGGTGTATGCCGATCAGGAATTGCTGACGCTGTTGAACGCCCAGGTCGGCGATGCGGTGCTGATCGGCGAAGCCGCGTTCCGCATCGCCGGCTTGGTGGCCGAAGAACCGGGCCAGCTCGGCGGCGTGTTCGGCCTCGCCCCGCGCGTGTTCCTGCGCGCCGACGAAGTCGGTCGCACCCGCGTGCTGCAGCCCGGCAGCCGCCTGACCTACCTGTACCAGTTTGCCGGCGCGCCCGATCAGCTCGCGGCGTTCAGCGCCGCGCTGAAACCCCGCCTCGACAGCACCCAGCGCCTCATCGGCTCGCACGAAGGCGTCGAAACCCTGCGTGGTGCGTTTGCCAACGCCGACCGCTACATCCAGCTCACCGCCCTCATCAGCCTCCTGCTGTCGGTGGCCGCCATCGCCATCGCCGCCCACCGCCACGCGCTGCGGCATTACGACCAGGCGGCGCTGCTGCGCTGCTTCGGCGCCACCACCGCGCAGTTGCGCGTGCTCTACGCCGTCCAGTTGCTGACGCTGGGCCTGCTCGGCAGCCTGCTCGGGGTGGCGATCGGTGCCCTGATGCAGCAGGCGCTGGCGGGCCTGATCCTGCCCGACGCCGTCACCCGCCTGCCTTTACTCGGGCCGGCGCCGGTCGGTGTCGCCGTCGCCAGCGGCCTGCTCGCGCTGGCGGGCGCCAGCCTGCCCGCGCTGATGCGCCTGATCCGCGTACCGCCGCTCAGGGTCCTGCGGCGCGACCTGCCGCCGCTGCCCCTGGCCGCCTGGGTCAGCGCGGCCGTCAGCGGCTCGGCCCTGCTAATCCTGATCGCCTGGTACGCGGGCGACACCAGGCTGGCCGGCCTCTTCGTCGGCGCGCTGGCCGCGCTGATCGGCGTGCTGATGTTACTGGCCCGGCTCGCGCTGCTGGCGGGCCGCAGCGTCCAGCGCATGGCCCACGGCCCGCTGCGCTTCGGCCTCGCGCAACTGCTGCGCCACCGCTTCGACAGCACCCTGCAGCTCGGCGCCTTCACCCTGGCGCTGTTTCTGGTGGCCCTGCTGGCGCTGGTGCGCAGCGACCTTATCGCCGGCTGGCGCCAGCAGCTGCCGCCGCAGGCGCCCAACCATTTTCTGGTGAACATCGCGCCGTACCAGCAGGACGCGGTGGCCGCCTACTTGTCGCAGCATCGCCTCAAGGCTTCCACGCTGTATCCCATGGTGCGTGGCCGCCTGGTCAGCAAGAACGACCGCCCCATTGCCGAAACGCTGCCGCCGGAAGCGCGCGACAGCAACACCCTGCGGCGCGAGCTCAACCTCACCTGGACCGCCACCCTGCCCGCCAACAACGCCGTGCTGGCCGGAACCTGGCATGGCGAGCACCGTGGCCCCGCACCCGTAAAGGGCACGCCGGCGGGTACCCCGCTGCTGCGCAGCGACCCTTCCGCAGAAATCTCGGTCGAATCCGGCATGGCCGAACGGCTGAACCTCGCCCTCGGCGACACCCTCGGCTTCCAGGTCGGCGACCAGACGCTTGCCGCTCGCATCACCAGCATCCGCAGCGTGAAGTGGGATTCGATGCAGCCCAACTTCTTCGTCATCTTCGCCCCCGGCCAGCTCGACAATTTGCCTGCAAGTTCAATCGCCAGCGTCTACGTGCCGCCGGGCGCCACCGGCGTGCTGCCCGGCTTCGTCAAGACCTTCCCCGGCATCACCGTGCTCGCGCTCGACAAGCTCATCGCCAACATCGAAGCGGTCTTCGCGCAGATCATCGGCGCGATCCAGCTGCTGCTGGGATTTCTGCTTGCCGCCGGCATGGCCGTCGTCGTCGCCACGCTCCTGGCCAGCCTCGACGCGCGCCAGCAGGAAGCCGTGCTGCTGCGCACCCTGGGCGCCCAGCGCGCCTATCTGGCGAAGGGACTGTGGAGCGAGTTCATCGCGCTCGGCGTGCTGGCCGGCCTGCTCGCCAGCGCCTGCGCCGAAATCGCCATGGCGCTGATCGCCGAGCGCCTGTTCGATCTGCCGCTGCGCCTGCATCCCTGGCTGTGGCTTGCGCTGCCCACGGCCGGCGCGCTGCTGGTGGGCATGAGCGGCTGGCTCACCACGCGCCACATCACCCGCGTGCCGCCGATGCAGTCGATCCGCGCCCTGAATTAAATGCGATTGACTTGGGATTGGCTTTTGCCGAGCCAATGTGCCTGTGCGTTGGGAGACTTTGCAGTCTGAGGTGCCTCGCTCCTGCTCCAGAAACAATCTGGGAGGCACGGCACGTCTAGTTCAGCATGCCCTCACGCTCGATGAACGCGATGATGTCCATCAGACCTTGCCCGGTTTTGAGGTTCGAGAAGACAAACGTCCGCTCGCCACGCATCTTCTTGGCGTCGCGGTCCATCACCTCGAGCGAAGCGCCGACCATGGGTGCCAGGTCGATCTTGTTGATGACCAGCAGGTCGGATTTGGTGATGCCGGGGCCACCCTTGCGCGGAATCTTCTCGCCGGCGGCCACATCGATTACATAGACGGTCAGGTCGG
>JAJYXA010000189.1 GCA_021791235.1 Pseudomonadota bacterium | reverse complement strand
TCCAGCACGTCGAGGTTCTGGCGGCGGATGAGATACAGCAGCAGGTCGAGCGGGCCCTCGAAGGCGTCGAGAAAGATCTCGAGCGCATCCGGCGGGATGTACAGATCCTGCGGCAGTTCGGTGAGCAGCTCGCCGCGCACCTTGATGACGGGTGCGGGGGGCGTGTCCAGCGGCGGGGAATCGAGCAGCGCGGCTTCGTTCATTACAGGCATTTTACCCGAGGGCGGGGTGGACGGGCTTGGCCATCCTGTTCATACTGGCCTCCGATGCTTTGGGTGCAGAGGGCTGGTATGGCGAAGACACTCGTGATCACTCGACAATGGGACAATAGCCTCGGGATCAAGCTGACGCCGGCAATCGTGCGCGCCGCCAAACTGCATGCCAATCAGAGGGTGCGCGTGTCGGCGCAAGCCGGGCACATCAGGATTAGTCCTGCCGAAGAGATCTTTCCCACACTCGAACAACGCCTGGCGCTATTCGACCCGGCTCGGCATGGCGGCGAGGTCATGGCATCCGAGACAATTCGATGGGAAAAATTGTGATGGCCAGAACCACGCCGACCAAGGGCGAACCGCTTTCACAGGCTGAATTGCTGGAGCGGTTACATCTTGTTTTGCTGGCCGACGCGCAAAAGGGGTTGGCGGATATTGCCGCCGGTCGCGTCGAGGATGCTGATGAAGCGCTCGCCCGCATTCAAACCGGACGCGCCCATGGGAATGTCTTGAAAAATCAATCGAGCCCAAGCTGACTCGGGTATTTCGGGCGCCCCCCCTGCCTCCACAACGAGCTTGCATTTTACCGAACGGTCAACTAGCATCCGCTACATGAATATCGCAACCGACACCCGCTCGCGTATCATCGCCGCCGCCAAGCCGCGCTTCCACTCGCGTAGCTACGCCAATGTAGGCATCCAGGAAATCTGCGAGAGCGCCGGCGTGCAAAAGGGCAGCTTTTACCACTTCTTCCCGTCCAAGCGCGACCTGGTCATGGCCGTGATCGACGAGTTTGCGGACGAGTGGGCGAACGGCTTCGTCGCCGAGGCCTTCGACCCGGCCCTGCCGCCGATGGAGCGGATCGACTATCTGGTCGACGCCGCCTACTTCTGGCAGAAATCGATCAAACAGGTGCACGGGCGCATGCTGGGCTGCATCTTCGGCAACCTGACGCTCGAAGTCAGCACCCAGGACGACATCCTGCGCGCCAAGCTGCTCGCCATTTTCACGCGGGCCAAATCGCGTTTCAAGGAAACCCTGGAGCAGGCGGTGGCCGCCGGCACGATTCCGCCGCTCGACGCCGACCTGACCGCCGAAGCCATGCTGGCCTATCTCGAAGGCGTGATCCTGCTGGCCAAGTCGCAGAACGACCCCGAGGTGCTCTACCGCCTGGGACCGGCGATCAAGACCCTGCGCATCGAAGCGGCAGGCGAGTAAGGGTCATGTGCTCAGGGCCGCATTTTTTCGATTCCGATTTAACCGACCGGTCTAGCGACACCGGGTCGGATATCCCCCAGCCCGTGTGCCCGGCTTTTCCACCCGGCAATTTTTTTGCCGATTTGCTTGACCGAACGGTCATCTACTAGAGGAGGTTTCATCATGAGCACAAACGCAACCCAGACCCTGGACACCCGCGGCATGAACTGCCCGCTGCCGATCCTGCGCACGAAAAAAACCCTGTCCGCCATGGCCGCGGGTGAAATCCTCGCCATCACTGCCACCGACCCCGGCTCGCTGAAGGACATGCAGGCCTTCTGCACGCAGACCGGCAACGAGCTGATCGCGTCGAGCGCGAATCAGGGCGAGTTCGAATTTCTCATCCGCAAGGCCTGAGGAGACGACCATGGGCGCAACCGAAAAAAGCATTGCCGAAAGCCTGGGCCCGTCCCTGCTCAACCAGTGGTTCGACCAGCGCTTCGAAGCGAAAATGGCCGAGCGCGAAGCCGCGCACGTGCCGTCGCTCTCGATCATCGCCACCAAGGGCACGCTGGACTGGGCCTACCCGCCCTTCATCCTCGCCTCGACCGCCGGCGCGCTCGGCTGGGACGTGTCGGTGTTCTTCACCTTCTATGGTCTCGAACTGCTGAAGAAGGACCTGCATCTGGAGATCAGCCCGCTCGGCAATCCGAGCATGCCGATGAAGATGCCGTTCGGCCCGCAATGGCTGAAAGACATCAACTGGAAAGTGCCGAACGTCGTCATGGCCGGCATACCGGGATTCGAGAAAGTGGCAACTGGGCTGATGGCGCAAACGGTGAAAAGCAAGGGCGTCGCCAGCATCGACGAATTGCGCAGCGCCTGCATCGAGGCCGACGCCAAGCTGTACGCCTGCCAGATGACGGTCGACCTGTTCGGCTATTCGCAGGACGACTTCATTCCGGAGATCGCGGGCTGGATCGGTGCGGCGAGTTTCCTGCCGCAGGCGCAGAAGTCGGACGTCTGTCTGTTCATCTGAGTCGTGCTCTGCCCGGGGCGTGCCCGATGCATCCGCGCGGCCTGGGCGACCGGGATGATGTGAATGTTGTTATGCAAAACCTGCCACCCGATGCGCGGTTCTAGCTAGGTTTGCTGCTTGACATCCACTGCCACCAGCCAGCGCAAGGAAGCGGCAATCGTGGAGAGGGAGTACACCGCCATGTTCATCGAAGGTGCGACGGGTTCTTCCGTCGGCTGGCCGTGCCGGTAGTTGTGCAGCCCGTCGACCGCCTGCGCCAACCCATCGAACAGCTTTGATACCGTATCCTGCTCCGTAGCCTCGGCGGCGCCAGCCAACGCGAGCGGTTTGAGCTTGTTCTCGACCATCCATTTGTTCAGGTTCTTGCTGGCCGGGTCCATGAGCCTGGCGAGGATTTCCAGCGCCTCGAATGCGGAACGGACCGAGGCCTTTGTGTCAGCAGGCTGGGCGTCGAGGTATCCGTGAGCCGCCTCTAACGCTGTCTTGACGCCAGCATACCGGGCCGCGCCCAGACAACTCAGCGCGGACACGCGGTTCCGCTCGAACTCCTCGTCCATGAAGTAGTGGACGCCGCACTCCGCGTCGATCCGGTACCCCAAGTTCTCTTCGCGCAGTGCGCGTGAGACGAAAGCGTGCCAAGCATCCGCCGCGGGGAAAGTCAGCGTACCGGCCTTTGTCCATTGTTGGTACGTAGCGCGGAGGTATTGCCAGATCAGCGTTATTGCATCGAGTACGTGTTCAATTGGGTCATTGGCAAAAAATTTCTCAAAATTATAAGAGCTGCCACGCGGGGGGATGATCAGTCCAGCCTCTTGTTTTAGGTAATGACTGATTCCTCTATGCTCTTTCCAGAAATCCGCCAAAAAGGCGTCCAGCCTGTTGCGGAACCGAGCGTTGTCCTGCAACGGTGCGCCGCGCTCAAGGTACACGCGTGAGAACAGTTCGCCGGCAGGCGCGGCTTCGGTCATGTCATTCATTTAGCAGCAATACATGTTGGATTTGGGGCCTCTGCTATCAATTAACAGCACTAGCCAGCAGCGCAAATGCTTGGGGAAGTTGTGGAAGGCCAACGGCCACCGTGACCACATTTGCCATCGCCCCAAGCGTATCAAGAAGTCTCTTGCCGAGTTCAGTGTCAGTGAGGAATGATCTGTACTGATCATCAACCGCCGCATGACCAAATGTCGTCTCAACGGCATCAAGCAGCGGCAAAGCACCGGTCAGTTTGTACTCGTCGATCGCTGCAATAATCTTCTGAAGATTCCGGGCCAGGTATCTCTTCACTTCTTCGGGCAGCTCTGCAGACAAGACCTCGACAAGTATTGCATCAAGCTGCTCCCTTACAGTAGCAAGGTCGGCATCAGCGATCAGCTTGGTGTTGGCTTTCGCCTGAAGCATGGTGGACGCCATCTTCAGGTAAGTGAGAGTGTGGCTGTCAATTTGG
Source organism: Pseudomonadota bacterium (assembly GCA_021791235.1). Next base: position 2,627 of record JAJYXA010000189.1, on the reverse strand, counting down.
TCGATGAACGAATTCCAAGTCGAATGCAGGTTCTGCACCATGAATGCAGTGTTGACTCTGGCTTCCCAGTGCGACCATGTATTCCTTTCTTCCGGGAATTCCTCTTTCAATGCGGCAATGGTGAGACGCGGAAGCTCCATGGCCTTGCCGAGTCGCGACATGAGGAGGGATGGGTCACCGTTTGCTTCGAGCAGTTCTTCCCAAACTCCTTGGCAATTGGCGGTTGGCGATTTCGTCTTACCCCTCTCAAGGAGGGAGAGGAGCCGTACTGCAGGGTTGTCGTAGTTCATTGTTAGATGCGAACGTAGTGATGCCGAAATCCTACATCATATTCTCGCGGCGCTTGGAAGGGCATTGCGCCGCATGAACCGAGATCAGTCAGCATGGTCAGCCCGCCTCACCCGAACACCACCGCCGCCACATCCTGATACCGCTTCGCGAAATGCACCGTCATCCCGGCGCGGATGTGGTCGGGCAGCTTGTCAAAGTCGCGCCGGTTGGCCTCAGGCAGGATCAGTTCGTCGATGCCGATGCGGCGCGCGGCGATGACTTTTTCGCGGATGCCGCCCACCGGCAGCACCTGACCGGTCAGCGTCAGTTCGCCGGTCATTGCCAGCGGGCGGCCGATCTTGGCATTTTTCGCCAACGAGAGCAGCGCGGTGGCCATGGTGACACCGGCACTCGGGCCGTCCTTGGGCGTGGCGCCTTCCGGCACGTGCAAGTGGACGAAACTGGTGTCGAAAAACTTCGCGTCGGCGCCATAGGCCTTCAGGTGCGAGGCGACATAGCTGTAGGCGATCTCGGCCGATTCCTTCATCACGTCGCCGAGCTTGCCGGTGAGTTTGAAGCCCCGGTTGAGGGTGTGCACGCGCGTCGCTTCGACCGGCAGCGTGGTGCCGCCCAGCGCGGTCCAAGCCAGCCCCGTGACCACGCCGATGCCCGTGATTGGCTTCTCCTTGGAGAACACCGGCTTGTCGAGATAGGCCTCGACTTCCTTGACGCCGATCTTGATCGGCGTGGCGCCGCCGCCGAGGATCTTGACCACGGCCTTGCGCGCCACCCGCCCCAGCTGCTTTTCCAGGTTGCGTACCCCTGCCTCGCGCGCATAGCCCTCGATCACGTGACGCAGCGCGCCTTCGCTGATGACGAGCTGGTTCTTCTTCAGTCCGGCCCGTTCCAGTACACGCGGCCACAGGTGATGTTTGGCGATGGCGATTTTTTCCTCGGTGATGTAGCCCGACAGGCGGATGACTTCCATGCGGTCGAGCAGCGCCGACGGAATCGAAAAATCGTTCGCGGTGCAGATGAACAACGCCTTCGACAGATCGAAGCGCACGTCGAGGTAATGGTCGAGGAAATCGGCGTTCTGCTCGGGATCGAGCACTTCCAGCAGCGCCGAGGCGGGGTCGCCCTGGTAGCTGGCGCCGATCTTGTCGATTTCATCCAGCATGATGACCGGGTTGGCCGAGCCGACTTCCTTCAACGCCTGCACGAACTTGCCGGGCATGGCGCCGATGTAGGTGCGGCGGTGCCCTTTGATCTCGGCCTCGTCGCGCATGCCGCCAACCGAAAAACGGTAGAACTTGCGCCCCAGCGCCTCGGCGACGGATTTGCCGATCGAGGTTTTGCCGACGCCCGGTGGCCCAATCAGCAGCAGGATCGAGCCGGACATTTCGCCCTTCATCGCGCCGACGGCAAGGAATTCGATGATGCGATCCTTCACGTCCTCCAGCCCGTCGTGGTCGCGGTCGAGTATCTTGCGCGCGCGGTCGAGATCGATCTTGTCCTGGGTGTGCACGCCCCACGGCAGCACGGTCAGCCAGTCGAGATAGTTGCGGGTGACGGTGTATTCGGGCGAACCGGTCTCCAGCAGCGACAGCTTGTGCATCTCCTCGTCGACGCGCTTCTTCGCCTGCTCGGGCAGCGTCAGCTTGGCGATGCGCTCGTTGAACGTGTCGAGCTCGGCCGTCTTGTCGTCCTTGGCAAGGCCGAGCTCCTTCTGGATCGCCTTCAGCTGCTGGCGCAGGAAAAACTCGCGCTGCTGCTCGCTCATCTTCTCGTCGACCTTTTCGCGGATGTCGGACTGCAGGCGCGCGACGTCGAGCTCCTTCTTCAGCAGCACCAGCACCTTTTCCATGCGCTTCTTCAGGCTGAAGGCCTCCAGCACGTCCTGCAGGGCCTGCTTCGACGCGGTGGTGAGGCTGGCAGCGAAATCGGTCAGCTGGGAAGGCTCGTTGGGGCCGAAGCGGTTGAGGAAGAACTTCAGCTCCTCCGAATACAGCGGGTTGAGCGGCAGCAGTTCCTTGATGGTGTTGATGATGGCGATGGAATAGGCGCGGATTTCCTCCGATTCCGGCTTGCCGGTCTCGTTCGGATAGTCGACCCGGACCTTGTACGGCACCGTGTCAGACAGCCACTCGACGATGCGGAAGCGCTTTGCGCCCTCGGCGATGAACTGCATCTTGCCGTCGGAACGAACCGGGTGATGGATGCGCACCACCGTGCCCACGCTATGGAAATCCGCACGCTTGACGTCGTCGGTGTTGTCCGGCTTGACCACCACCAGGCCCACCATGTGATGCGCGGTATCGCCGATGGCCTCAACCGTCGACAGCCAGGGCGCCTCG
>JAJYXA010000404.1 GCA_021791235.1 Pseudomonadota bacterium | reverse complement strand
GTGAGATGCGGCGTGAGCGAAATGATGCGCTGCGGCGGGCGGGCCAGTCCTAGCGTCTGCCCGGCATCGTCGACCAGGCGGATGGCGGCTGCCTGCGCGGGCGCCGCCAGCAGCAGGCACAGGCAGAAAACAGCGCGGCGGATCACCGGTCGGCGCGCGGGCTGCCGTGGAAGACCAGGCTCGCGCCTCCGTTTTCGAAGCGCAGGCGCGTCAGCGAGGCGCTCGCCACCTCGATGCGGTAGGCGTGTTCCAGCGGGATCCGCAACGCCCAGGCCAGCGCCATGCGCATCACCCCGGCGTGCCCCACCAGCAGCACGTGCTGGCCGGCGTGTTGCGCAAGCAGGTCGTCGAGCGCGGCGGCCACCCGTGCGTGAAAAGTCGGCAGCGGCTCGGCCCCGGCCGGACGCGCGTTCACCGGGTCGGCCTTGAAGCGCGCCAGCGTGCCGGGCGCGGCTTGCTCGATCTCGGCGGCCGATTTGCCCTCCCACTCGCCGAAGCCGACTTCCTTCAGCCGCGCGTCCAGCGCCAGCGGCAGGCCGTGGCGGTCGGCCAGCGACTCGGCGAAGGCGCGGCAGCGCAGCAGCGGCGACGACACGATGCGCGTCCACGGCGCGGCGTCGCCCACCGCCGCCCGCATCTGCGCCCAGCCTTTTTCCGACAGCGGATCGTCGATCTGGCCGCGATACCTGCGCCCGCCGACGGGCTCGCCGTGGCGCATCAAATCCAGCGTGGTGGTCACCCCAGCACCACCAGGTTGTCGCGGTGGATCAGCTCCGGCTCGTCCATGTAGCCGAGCTCGGCCTCGATCGCGCTGCTCGGTTTGCCGGCGATGCGGCGCGCCTCGCCGGCGCTGTAATTGCTCAGCCCGCGCGCGACTTCACGCCCCTCGATATCGACCACCGCAACCACTTCGCCGCGCGCGAATTCGCCGGTGACGCCCTTGACGCCGACCGGAAGCAGGCTCTTGCCGTCCTCGCGCAGGGCGCGCACCGCGCCGTCGTCGAGCACCACGCCGCCGCGCAGCTGCAGGTGGTCGGCCAGCCACTGCCGCCGTGCGGCGAGCGGTGCCTGGCGCGCCACCAGCTGGCTGCCGATCGCCTCGCCGGCGGCCAGCCGCAGCAGCACGCCTTCCTCGCGCCCGCTGCAGATCACGGTGTGCGCGCCGCTCCTGGCCGCGCGCTTGGCCGCCAGGATCTTGGTCAGCATGCCGCCGGTACCGACGCTGCTGCCCGCCCCGCCCGCCATGCGTTCGAGTTCGGGGTCGCCGGCATGGGCGTCCATCACCAGCGTGGCCTGCGGATCCTTGCGCGGGTCGGCGGTATACAGGCCCGTCTGGTCGGTGAGGATGACCAGGCAGTCGGCCTCGATCAGGTTGGTCACCAGCGCGCCCAGCGTGTCGTTGTCGCCGAGGCGGATTTCGTCGGTGGCCACGGTGTCGTTCTCGTTGATGATCGGCACCACGCGCAGTCCCAGCAGCGTGCGCAGGGTGGTGCGCGCATTCAGATAGCGGGTGCGGTCGGCCAGGTCTTCGTGGGTGAGCAGCACCTGCGCGGCGTGCAGACCGTGGGTGCGGAAAATCGATTCGTAGGCCTGCACCAGCCCCATCTGCCCGACGGCGGCGGCGGCCTGCAGTTCGTTCACCGCCTTCGGCCGCTTCTTCCAGCCCAGCCGGGCGATACCCTCGGCGATCGCGCCGGAGGACACCAGCACCACCTCCCTGCCCTGCCCGGTCAGCGCGGCGATCTGCCCGGCCCAGCGCGACAGCGCGGCGTGGTCGAGCCCGCGCCCTTCGGCGGTGACCAGGCTGGAACCGACCTTGACGACGATGCGCCGGGCGTGCTGCACCACGGAATGCATCAGCGTGCCGCCCGCCGCAGATTGCGAACGGCCTCCCTGGCGTCCCTGACGCTGATGCCGTCGGGGCAGAAATGATCCTCGAACAAGGCCTTGTGATACGACAGCAGCGAGCGGAACTTGATGTCTTCCCAGCCGGCGTTGCGCGCCTTCGACCAGGTGCCGTCGGGGTGGCCGTAGGCATACAGGCGGCGCTCGCCGGTCTCGCAGCGCATGCCCTCGAACGACACGTTCTTCGCCCCGCCCGCCGCTTCGATCACCACGCTGTAGCGGACCACCTTGTCCGCGCCGGCGCTGATCGAAGCCGTGTCGACGAAATGCCGGTTGCGGGTGGCCGACGACACGTTGAACTCGACCAGGTTTTCCGCCTTGGGAATCGGCGGCAACTGGGCCGACAGTTCCACCCAGGGCTTCTCGTTTTCGAATTCGAAATCAAACCGGCCCCATTCGGCATACGCGGTCAGGGGCAGAAACAGCAGCAGGGCGGACAGGATTCTCATGCCCGGCATTTTATGGCTTCGGCCACGGGATGTCTTCAAGAAAGCGCGGCACGGCCGGACGGTAAAATGCCCGCAAGCCGGATTCAATCCCTTCCACCCCCGAATACAGGGCCAATCGGCCTAAGATTAAGATCAAATCCAATCGAATCCAGCCAGGCGCAGAATCCCGAACCCTTGCCCGCGCGAAACATCGAATGCTGCCCGACTCTCTCAAACGCTATGCCTGGCTCTCCATCGCCGCGGCGCTCGCCACCATCCTGCTCAAAGCCTGGGCCTGGTGGCTCACCGGCTCGGTCGGCCTGCTTTCCGACGCGCTCGAATCCTTCGTCAACCTGGCGGGGGCGATGATGGCGCTGGCCATGCTGTCGCTGGCGGCCATCCCCGCGGACGACAACCATGCGCACGGACACGGCAAGGCGGAGTATTTCTCCAGCGCGTTCGAAGGCTTCCTCGTCCTCGTCGCCGCGATCTTCATCGGCTACGCAGCCATCGAGCGCCTGCTCAATCCGCAACCGCTCGAAGCCGTGGGCGTCGGGCTGGCGGTGTCGGTGGTCGCCTCGATCATCAACCTGGCCACCTCGCGCATCCTCATGAGGGTGGGGAAAAAATACAAATCCATCACCCTGGAAGCCGACGCCCGCCACCTGCTCACCGACGTCTGGACCTCCGCCGGGGTCATCCTCGGCGTCGGCCTGGTCTGGCTGACCGGCTGGCTCTGGCTCGACCCGGTGATCGCCCTGCTGGTGGCCCTCAATATCGTCCGGACCGGCTGGCAGTTGCTGCAGCGCTCGGCCGCGGGGCTGATGGATGTGTCCATTTCCGGGGAAGACCTCAGGGCGATCGAAGGCGTACTGGAAGGCTATCGCCGGCAGGGCCTCGCGTTTCACGCCCTGCGCACGCGGCAGGCGGGCACCCGCGCCTTTGTTTCCCTGCACGTGCTGGTGCCCGGCGCCTGGACCGTCCAGCAGGGACATGACTGGTCGGAACGCATCGAGGCCGACATCCGTCTGGCCGTGCCCTACGCCCATCTCACCACGCACCTGGAACCGATCGAGGATCCGCTGTCCCTGGCGGATCAGGAACTGGATCGTCTGACGGATTGATCCATCGTACGCATGGATCGGTTCAACCCGCAGCCGGGATCAATCGCTCACTCGCCGCGATAGATGTAATCCCGCCTGAACGGGTAGGCCGGCTGGCTGCCGTCGACGGCCTTGCCCGCCAGCACCTGCCACAACTCCATCCAGCCGTGGTCGAAGGCGTAGGCGGAGCCTGCCATGTAGATGCGCCAGATGCGGTATTTCTGCTCGCCGATCAGGCGGCGGGCTTCGTCGGCGTGCGCCTCCAGCCGGGTGACCCAGTGCCACAGGGTCTGGCCGTAATGGGGGCGCAGGTTTTCGGCGTCCAGGCATTCGAGGCCGCTGGCCGCTGCGACGCGCAGCACGTCGGAGGCGTGCACCAGCTCGCCGCCCGGGAACACGTAGTCCTCGATGAATTCGGCAATGCCGCCGCCGAGGCCGCTGGCCTCGGGCTCGGCCGTGGTGATGCCGTGGTTGAGCACCAGGCCGCCCGGCTTCAGCAGCGCGTTGATCTTGTCGAAATAGGTGGCGAGGTTGAGGCGGCCGACGTGCTCGAACATGCCGACGCTGGCGATCTTGTCGTAGCCGCCGTGTTCGGGCACGTCGCGGTAATCCATCCGGCGCACCTCGACCCGGCCGGCGAGGCCGCGCGCCTCGATCTGCTGGCTGACGTACGCATGCTGGTCATCCGACAGGGTGATGCCGACCGCGCGCGCGCCGTAGCGCTCCGCCGCGTGCAGGATCAGCCCGCCCCAGCCGCAGCCGATGTCGAGAAACTGCTCGTCGGGCTTGAGGTCGAGCTTGCGGCAGATGTGGTCGAGCTTGGCCACCTGCGCGTCGTCCAGGCTCATGTCCGGGGTCTTGAAATAGGCGCAGGAGTAGACCCGCCGCGCATCCAGCCACAGGCCGTAAAAATCGTTGGACACGTCATAGTGATACTGGATGTTCCGGCGGTCCCTGCTGCGCGTGTGGCGCCACCACTTCCAGCCGTCGGAGCCGGCTTTCGGCGCACAGTCGCGCGCATTGCACAGGCGGTCGCCGAGGGCGAGGATGTCGCGGACGTCGCCTATGAGGTCAAGGTCGCCCTCTACGTAGGCCCGTGCCAGCGCACCCAGGCTGGGGTCGGCCATCGCCTTGAGACTGGCCGCCTGGTGCAGCCGCACCCGGACCGCGGCATCGGCGACGGCGCCGACCTGCTCGCCATTCCACAATTCGACCACGAACGGCAAGCCGGAAGCCTCCATCCTTCGCCGCACCTGATGAACCAGCAATTGATCCAGCATCACACCCTCCTCCAAGGCTGGCGGCGCGTTGTCGTATTGTTTTTACCGCCTGACTATGACTTTAGGCCAAATCGACCGCCAGCGCAGCGCGGACGTTGTCCGCCAGCGTCACCGGTTCCACCGTGTAGGCCTCCAGGTCGATGCCCATGCGGATCGGGCTGCCGGCCTTGGCGGCGGCGATCGAGGTGGGGTCGAGTTCGAAACGCAGGAAATGCACCGACGAGGTTTTCTCCTCGTTCTCGCGCTCCAGGTCCTCGTCGGCGATGGCATACACGCGCGGCTGGTCGGCCACCTGCACCCACACGCGATCCTCGATGCCCTTCAGTTTCGCCAGCGCGACCTTGCGCTCGTCCGGGTCGGAATACTGGATCATCATGGTGGCCTTCCAGTTGGTGCCGTCCGGAACCAGCGGATTGTAGGCGTCGAGCTCGTCCTGGATACCGGCTTCCTCGAAGGTACGCTCGGCGCGCAGCATTTCCTGGATCTGGTAGCGCATGGTCTTCTCGTCCTCGAAGATCAGCGTGACGTGGCCGCCCAGCTCGACCATGCGGTTCTTCTTGTGCGCGATGACGTCGGCGCGCATCGCGGGGCGCGCCTTGGCATAGCCCTCCAGGGTCATCAGGCTGTCACGGGTAATCTGCGGCATGGTTTTCTCCTTGCTGATCATTCATTCCAGGCCATAGGCGATGCGCAGCAGCGTGATCGGGTGCTGCTTCTGCGCGGAGGACTCGCCCATGCCCTGCAGGATGTGACGCGCGGCAATCGCGCAGTCGGAACTCACGTAATCGGGTTGCGGCTCGGCCATCTGGCGGAACACCGGCTTGCCGATCTTCATCGACTTGTCGAAATATTCGGTCTTCACGCCCCAGGTGCCGTCGTGGCCGGAGCAGCGCTCGACCATCGTGACGGTGGCGCCAGCCAGCTGCAACGCGTCGCGCGTCTTGTTGCCAATGTTCTGCACCCGCTGGTGGCACGGCACGTGATAGGCCACCTTGCCGAGCGGTTCCTTGAAATCCGTTTTCAGCAGGCCGTCGACGTTGCGCGCCATCAGGTATTCGAACGGGTCCCACATTGCCTCCTTCACCGCTTGTACGTCGGCGTCGTGCGGAAACATCAGCGGCAGTTCCTGCTTGTACATCAGCGTGCACGAGGGCACGGCGGTCAGGATCGCATAGCCCTCGCGGGCGAGTTTCGCCAGGTGCGGGATATTGGTTTCCTTGAGTTTTGCCACGGCGTCGAGATCGCCCAGTTCCAGCTTGGGCATGCCGCAGCAGGCTTCCTTCTCCACCAGTACGGCGGGGATTTCGTTGTGTGCCAGGAGTTTCAGCAGGTCGTGGCCGATGCCGGGCTCGTTGTAGTTCACGTAGCAGGTCGCATAGATCGCCACTTTGCCGGGCGTCTTCGCGCCGGCCTTCGCCGCGAAATCGCTACGTGGCTTCGCGGTGGAACGGAATTTCGCGCTGTCGTATTCGGGCAGCTGACGGTCCGGATGAATGTGAAGCATGCTGTCGACCAGCTTGCGGATCGGCTTGCTCTTCAGGCTGGCGTTGACCGCCTGCACCACCACCGGAATCGAGGCGAGCTTGCCCATCGCGTCGGTACTCGACAGCAGCTTGTCGCGGAACGTGGCGCCGCCCTTCCGGAATTTGATCGCCTTGGCACGCAGCATGGTGTGCGGGAAGTCGAGGTTCCACGGATGCGGCGGCACGTAGGGGCATTTGGTCATGTAGCAGAGGTCGCACAGGTAGCACTCGTCGACCACCTTCCAGTAGTCGGCCTTGGCGACGCCGTCCACTTCCATCGATTCGGAGCCGTCCAC
>JAJYXA010000385.1 GCA_021791235.1 Pseudomonadota bacterium | reverse complement strand
TTCCTCGTCGGGCGACAGCGAAACGTCCTGCACCAGGTTGAGGAAGTCGACGTCGGCATTGGCCTTCTTGCGGAAGCTCTTGGCGAGTTCCTGGATCGCCGGCACCAGGCCGCGCGGGTTGATGCGGTCGCGGTACTGGGTGATGAGGTCGCGCAGGTCGGCGTAGGCGAGGTCGACCGCTTCCTCGACGTCGCCGAGGTAGCGGTTGGCCTTGGGGTAGTCCTCGTGGCGCATCGCGTCGCTCAATACGGTCAGCCGCATCTTGGCGTAGGCCAGCGTCTGCGCCAGCGAATCGTGGATCTGGTTGGCCAGCATCTGGCGCTCGTTCATCAGCGAGATGCGCATGTTCTCGCGGGTGAGCCGCGCGTTTTCCAGCGCGATGCCGAGGTGCTCGCTGATCGAGCGGAACAGGAGGCGCACGTCTTCGGGGACGCTGCGGCCTTCTTCCAGGAACAGGTTGTAGACGCCCATCACCTGGTTCTTGTGCATCAGCGGCACCGCCACCACGCTGTTGCAGGTGTCGCTGAAATAGGCGTCGTCGGCCTGGCGCTTGCAGAAGGCGACGTTGTTCCAGCTGCTCACCGTGACTTCGCGCGCCGCCTTGCCGCACACGCCGCAATCGACGCTGACGAGTGCCTCGTGCTCGACCAGGTGGGCCGGCAGGCCGACCGAGCCGATCAGCCGCAGATGGGTGCGGTCGTCGGTGATGACGCGCACCGCGCCGGCCTGCGCCCCGGCCAGGCGGATCATGGTCGACAGGAAGCGTCCCAGCAGCTGTTCGACGTTGGAATCGGTCGACAGGCTGGTGGTGATTTCCGACAGCACCCGCAACGCCGGGATGCTGACGTTGCCCGAGTCGGGCGGGGCGTGCTGGATCAGGGGGTGGATGTTGTCTTTCATGGCACGGGGGTGGATGGGGCTGCTTTTCAGCATATCCGATTTGAGCGCGATCCCAAGCCTCGGGTTCACGGCGTCGTGGTCACGGGCGGCGCGACCGGCACCGGCAGCACCACGCTGGGTTCAAGGTCCTCGGGGAAGCCGCCCTGGATCGGCTCCGGCTGCTTGACCGGCGGATCGGCCTGGCTGGTGGCGCCGTCGGGTTTTTCTTTCACCGGGGCGCGCGGCGCCGGTGCCGGCGCGACCGGCTGCGGTGCAGCCGGGGGCACTTCGGCTGCGGCCGCCGGCCTGGGCGGTGCCGGCGGCTCCGGGTACAGATGCGGCTGCAAAGCTGGCAGCAGGGTTTTCAGGATCTGCGCGGTGAGCGAACTGGTGAAGCCGAACTGGCCGGCCTGTTCGCCCGGCACCAGCGCCGTGAGCGTGCCGAAGTAACGGTCGCCCAGATAGAACACGAAGGTGGCGGTGCGGTTGACCACGCGCGATTCCAGCAGCTGGCCGCCACGGCCGTAGCGCTCGAAGCGGTTGTCGCCGGTGCCGGTCTTGCCGCCGATGACGAGCGGCTGCCCGGCCGGATCCTTGAGCGCGCCGGCGAGACGCGCGGCCGTTCCTTGCTCCACCACCCTGGCCAGCGCACGGCGCACGGTTTGCGCGACTTCGACTGGCATCAGGCGTTCGCCCTTGGCCGGCTTGATCGACAGGCGGGTGTCGTACGGCGTGTCGGCGGCGAAGTGCAGGCCGGTGAGACTCACCATCGGCGCGCGTACGCCGTCGTTGACCAGGATGCTCATCAGTTCGGCCAGCGCGGCGGGACGGTCGCCGGAGCTGCCGATCGCCGTGGCGTAGGACGGCGTGACGGTGTCGAACGGGTAGCCCAGGCGTTTCCAGTCGCGCAGCAGGCCGTCGAAGGCTTCGACTTCGAGCAGGCTCTGGATGCGGATGTCCTGCGCATTCTTGCGGCTGGTCTTGAACAGCCAGTCGTAGACTTCGAGGCGCACCCCGGTGCCGGATTCGTACAGGGTCTTGAGGTCGGTTTTCGGCGCGGCGCGCAGGGTTTTGACCACCCACAGTTCCAGCGGATGAATCTGCGTCACGTAACCGCGGTCGGCCAGGCTGTAGGCATCGGGCGCATGGGTTCGATAATGCGATTCGAGCGTTTTCTGGCTCAGGCTGGCGCTGGCGGGCACCTGTTTGTGCAGCGCGGCGACGTAGGTCTTGAAATCGGCCTGCGGTTCCAGGTAGCGGAACACTGCGGAGAAACGGCGCGGGTTGAGGCGGGTGCGCGCGTACAGGTCTTCCGCCATCTGCGCCGGCGTGAGTTTCTTGTGTCGCTGGTAGAACCGGTTGATGAAGACGCGGCCTTCCTGGTCGACGAAACGGGCGAGGTAGGTTTCCCGCAGCGGGTTGGTGGCGTCGTCCAGGATGCGCGCCGCCGCCCCCGGGGTGCTGCTGGCGTAATGACGGACGATGTCGCGCATGATGCGGATGTACACCAGGTTGACCGAGTTGCGCGTGGCCTCCCACACGTCCATCACGCGCCCGTTGTCCTTGGGGTCGAAGTTGGCGAAGTTGTGCAGGCCGCCGCCGGTGAAGAAGGTTTCCGGCGCGGCGGAATAGGGGCGGCCCATCGCCGCGTCGAGGGTGGCGGCCAGCGTTTCGTCGCGGTTCCCGACAAGCCGCGTGGCCACCCACTGCGCCAGCACGTCGCGTTGCGGCTGCGCTTTCTGCTGCAACGTGGCGGCGTCGAGCAGGCGGTATTCGGCATGCAGCCGCGCGATGATTTCCAGATAGGTGACCAGGGTGCGCAGCTTGGCGGTGGAGCCGAGATCCAGCCGCGCCTGGCTGTTGATGTCGAACGGCTGGTCGAGGTTGTCGGCCTGGATGCGCAGCAGGTTGCCGCGCGCGGTTTTTTCGTACAGGGTGAAGCTGTAGATCACGCTCGCCAGCGGGTTGCCCGGCTGCAGCAGGCGATGCCCGATCAGCCCCGACGCGGCAGCGGCTTCCGGCCTGGCCAGGCTTTGCAGGTAGCGACTGACGATTTTCTGCGCCGGCTGCTTGATGGTGGTGTCGACCTTGAGATCGAGCCGGTCGAGATCGTACAGGCGCGCTTCGCCGAGCAGGCGGGCGACGCGGATGCGCTGCGCATTGGCGGCCTTCTGGTCGACGAAGCGCGGCGGCGGCGGATCGATGCGCTGACTGGTCGCGCGCAGCTTGACCTGCTTGGCCTGGTCGGCCAATCCGCGCGAAATCAGTCCGGCATTGGCCAGCAGATCGAGGTGGTCGTCGGTCAGCGCGTCGAGCGCCTTGCGATTGGCAGCGAGGTAATACGACGGGCGACGCTCGGCGACGATGAGCGACAGCGCGTGCTTCAGCGCGCTGGCATACGATTCCATCCCGCCCCGCGGGACTTTGGCGCGCAGTGGATCGGAGCCCTTTAGGGCATAGGCGGCGTCCTTGCCGCGCGACGCTTTCGGTTTTTCCGGGGTGCCTGTGCCCATATGCCTTTCAGGATGCTTCAGGGTGCCTGTGCCCTTCAGGATGCGGTTGACCTCGGCAAAGTCCAAGCCATACCAGGCCCACAGGCCGTCGCCGATACCGTTGACCTCGCCGAAGCGCGGCGCTGCCGCCAATGGCACGGTATTGAGGTAGGCCATCACCGTTTTCTTCCGCATCGGCAGCGTGTTGGGGCCGTCGAGATAGGCACGCAGGCTGGCGGTGCCCATCTGGCGCAGCTTTTCGCCCATGCTGGAAGTCAGCCCTTCGGGCGAATGGCGATATTTCTCGATCTGCGTCGGCAGGGTGCTGCCGCCCGGCACATTGCGATTGGTGTCGATCAGGCTGATGCCTTTTTCGAGCAGGGCCTGCGCCAGCCGGTCCCATTCCACCGCCGGATTGCGGGTGGGGAACTGCTCGGTCAGCAGTTCGCGGTTCTCGATGTAGAGCAGGGCATCGACCAGCACCCTGGGAATGTCTTCAAAGCGGTCGTATACCCGCGTCGGATGCAGCCTCTGGTACAGCAGCTTGCCGTCGCTATCGAGCAGGTTCAGGCCGGCCTGGTCCTTTTCGTGATACGGCAGGAACAGGCCGAGGTCGGCCGCCCGCGCCATCTGGATGCTGATTCTGGCCTGCCGGTCGATCTGCCAGCCGGCCTTGCCGAGGCGCGCCAGATAGCCCGGCAGCTTGCTGTAGCCGAGGCGCACGTCGTACGGACCCTGGCCGGGATAGCGGATGCGTTCCGATGGCCCCGGCCGGATTTGCCAGGTCATCTTCTGCGCGGTCCTGGCGAGGTATTTCGCTTCCAGCGCCGACGACAGCAGTTCCCAGGCGATGAGCCCGGCCAGGCCGAGAGTCAGCAGCAGGATGGCGAAGCCGATCAGGATGCGGCGCGGAACCTTGTGCACGTCAGACCCAGTCGCGCGCGGCCAGAAAATCGCTGGTCAGCGCCGCTTCCGGCGTGCCGGGCTCGGGGTGCCAGTCGTAACGCCATTTCACGATCGGCGGCAGCGACATCAGGATGGATTCGGTGCGCCCGCCCGACTGCAGGCCGAACAGCGTGCCGCGGTCGTACACCAGGTTGAATTCGACATAGCGCCCGCGCCGGTAGGCCTGGAAATCGCGCTCGCGCTCGCCGTATTCGGTGTCCTTGCGGCGTTCGAGGATGGGCAGATAGGCGGTGAGGAAGGCATCGCCCACGCTTTTCGTCATGCCGAACGCATGGTCGAATCCGCCTTCTGCGAAGTCGTCGAAGAACACGCCGCCGATGCCGCGCGGTTCGTTGCGGTGCTTGAGGAAGAAGTAGCGGTCGCACCAGTTCTTGAAGCGCGGGTGCAGACCGGCGCCGAAGGGATCGAGCGCGTTCTTGCAGGTGGCGTGGAAATGCCGCGCGTCCTCCCCGAAGCCGTAGTAGGGCGTGAGGTCCATGCCGCCGCCGAACCACCACACCGGGGCCTCGCCGTCCTTCAGCGCGACGAAGCAGCGCACGTTCATGTGCACCGTCGGCGCGTAGGGATTCTTCGGGTGCAGCACCAGCGAGACGCCCATCGCCTCCCAGCGCCGTCCGGCGAGTTCCGGCCGGTGCGCGCTGGCCGAAGGCGGCAGCCGGCTCCCCGTGACGTGCGAGAAGTTCACCCCGCCGCGCTCGAACACCTTGCCCTCCTCGATCAGCCGCGAGATGCCGCCGCCGCCTTCGGAGCGCTCCCAGGCGTCGGTGCGGAAGGGCAGGCCGTCGGCGGCTTCGAGCGCGGCGACGATGCGCGCCTGCAGGTCGAGCAGCCAGGATTTGACTGCGCTGGTATCAAACGTGGCGGTGACGGAGGTAGGGGCAGACATCAGGGGCGAAGAAGCGTTCCGGTGGCTAAGTCGATCAGGGTGGATGGGCGTTTGCGCGTGCCGATGCGGCCGGTGATCACGCGCACCCGCGCGCCGAATATTCTGCGGCATTCCGCCGCGGTTTTGGCGGGTTTCCGGCCGCTTTTGTTGGCGCTGGTGGAGACCAGCGCCATGCCGAGGCTGCGGCACAGCCGCGCAGCGCCGGGATGGGCGGTGACGCGCACGGCAATCGTGGGGCGCCCGCCGGTGAGCAGGGCCGGGCAGGCGGCGGACGCCGGCACCACCCAGGTCACGGGGCCGGGCCAGCTGCGTTGCATCCGCCCCCGCTCAGCTGCGCTCAAGGGACGAACAAAGGGTTTCAGTCGTTTGAAACGGTCGGCGATCAGGAGCAGGCCTTTGGCGGCGCTGCGGCCCTTCAGCCGGATGAGCCGTTGCAGCGCGCGGACGTTGCGCGGATCGCAGCCGAGCCCGTAACAGGATTCGGTCGGGTAGGCGATCAGGTCGCCGCGCCGCAGGTGCGCGCGCAGTTCCGCCCCCTCACCCCTCACGCCTCACCCTCACTTTTTCCGGTCAAGCGCACGCCAGCCGATGTCGCGGCGATATTGCATGCCGTCGAAGTGGATGGCCGCCACCGCTTCGTAGGCGCGTTTCTGCGCCATGCGCACGCTGTCGCCGAGCGCGGTCACCGCCAGCACGCGGCCGCCGCTCACCACCGTCCGGCCGTCCCGCGCGGCGGTGCCGGCGTGGAACACGTGCAGGTCCTCGGCCGCGGCGGGCAGCGCGCCGAGGACGGCGCCTTTTTGCGGAGCGTCCGGATAGCCGGCGGCCGCCAGCACCACGGCGAGCGCGGTGCGGCGGTCCCATTCGGCTTCGACCTGGTCGAGCCGGCCGTTGACGGCCGCTTCCACCAGGGTCACCAGATCGGATTTCAGCCGCATCATGATCGGCTGGGTTTCCGGGTCGCCCATGCGGCAGTTGAATTCGAGCACCCTGGGTGCGCCGTCCGCACCGACCATGATGCCGGCGTAGAGAAAGCCGGTATAGCGGATGCCGTCGGCGGCCATGCCTTCGACGGTGGGGTGGATGACCTCGCGCATGATGCGCGCGTGCAGCTCGGGCGTGACGACCGGGGCCGGCGAATACGCGCCCATGCCGCCGGTGTTGGGGCCGGTGTCGCCGTCGCCCAGGCGCTTGTGGTCCTGGCTGGAAGCGAGCGCCAGCACATGCTCGCCGTCGACCATGACGATGAAGCTGGCTTCCTCGCCGATGAGGCATTTCTCGATCACCACACGATGCCCGGCTTCGCCCATGCTGTTGCCGGAGAGCATGGCATCGACC
>JAJYXA010000097.1 GCA_021791235.1 Pseudomonadota bacterium | reverse complement strand
ACCTGGTAGATGGCGCCATTGCCGGCTGCCTGGGTGGGCAGCGCCTGCGGACGCGCCGTGGTGGGCTGCTGGATGATGGACGACGGCGTGGTGCCGCAACCTGCCAGCCCCAGCAGCATCCCCACACATCCCACGATACGCGACATCTTCATGGCAAACCTCAGAGCTGGGTCAGGCGCTGCAACATCTGGTCGGATGTCGTGATCGCCTTGCTGTTGATTTCATAGGCA
Organism: Pseudomonadota bacterium; assembly: GCA_021791235.1. The sequence goes on along the minus strand of JAJYXA010000097.1, from coordinate 6,339 downwards.
CGCTGGGTCTGGATCATATTGACCATCTCTTCCACCACGTTGACGTTCGAGGTTTCGACGTAACCCTGATTGAGCGTGCCAGCACCGTTGCTGCCGGGTGCGTTGGAACTCGGCGTGCCCGATGCGGCGGTTTCGGCGTAGAGATTCTCGCCCAAGCTCTGCAGACCGGCGGGGTTGACGAACATCGCCAGTTGCAGGGTGCCGACGGTCACCGGCGTGGACGAGCCCGCCTGCTGCACCGACACCGTACCGTCGCGTCCGATGGTCAGGGTCTGCGTGTCGGGCGGAATGGTGATGGCCGGTTGGACCGCGTAGCCGCTGGACGTCACCAATTGGCCATTGGAATCGGCCTGGAAGGAGCCGTCGCGCGTGTAGGAAGTCGTGCCGTCCGGCATCAGCACCTGGAAGAAACCGTTGCCCTGGATCGCCACATCCTTGGCGTTGCCGGTCTGCTGCAGATTCCCCTGCGTGAAGATGCGCTCGGTGGCCACCGTTTTCACGCCGGTGCCGATCTGCAGGCCGGACGGCAGCTGCGTCTGCTCGGACGACTGCGCGCCGGGCTGGCGGATGGTCTGGTACAGCAGATCCTCGAACACCGCGCGCGCGCGCTTGAACCCGCTGGTGCTGACGTTGGCGAGGTTGTTGGAAATCACGTCCATCTGCGTCTGCTGCGCATCCAGACCGGTCTTGGCAATCCACAGTGAGCGAATCATGTCGGTTCCTTCAAGAATTACGGGATCAGTTCATCGACAGCAGCTGGCCGGCCTTGCTGTCGTTGCTCTCTGCGTTCTGCAGCAGCTTCATGTTCATGTCGAACGAGCGGGCCAGCGAGATCATGTTGACCATGGCGTCGACAACGTTGACGTTGCTCGATTCGAGCGCGCCGCTGACCACCTTCACCTTGGGATCGGCTTCCGCTGTCTGACCATCTTTCATGCGGAACAGGCCATCGTCGCCGCGCACCAGGTCCGCCGTGGGTGGATTCACCAGCTTCAGGCGGCCCACCGAGGTCAGGCCGGTGGCGGCGGAGCCGTCGGGCACCAGCGAGATCGTGCCGTCCTTGCCGATGGCGACGTTGCGGCCCGGCGGGATGGACAGGGGGCCACCGTCGCCCATGACGTTGAGGCCGTCATGGGTCTGCAGCACGCCGTTCTCGTCCAGCTTCAGGCTGCCGTTGCGGGTGTAGGCTTCGCTGCCGTCGGCCGCCTGCACCACGATCCAGCCATCGCCCTGCACCGCCACGTCCAGCTCACGGCCGGTCTGCTGGATCGCACCAGAACGGAAATCGCTGCCGGTGGTGGAGTCGACTACGAACGCCCGGGTGGGCAGGATCGCTCCCTGCACCGGCACCGCGCGGAACTGGTCGATCTGCGCACGGAAGCCCGTGGTGGTCGCGTTCGCCAGGTTGTTCGACGTGGTCGCCTGCTGCTCCAGCGCGTGCTTCGCGCCGGTCATGGCGGTGTAGATGAGACGGTCCATACAGCCTCCTAGAATTCCGCCCCCAGATCAAAACTGACTTTGTCGCCTTCGCCTTGCCGTGCTGCAGCACTGTCTGCGGCTCGGCTTCGTGTCATTTTTGACCTGGTAACGGAATTCATAATGGATTAGTGAATCAACGCAGGTTGACCAGGGTCTGCATCACCGCATCCTGGGTCTTGATGGTCTGCGCATTGGCCTGGTATACCCGCTGCGCGGTGATCATGTTGACCAGCTCGGCGGTGAGGTCGACGTTGGAATCTTCCACCGCAGACGATTGCAACACGCCCAGGCTGCCCGAGTTGGGCGTGCCGACCAGCGGCGAACCCGAGGTCGAGGATTCGGTCCACATGTTGTTGCCCATCTGCTGCAGGCCATTGGGGTTGGAGAAATTCGCCAGCACCACCTGGCCCAGCACGGCCGACTGGCCGTTGGTATAGCGGCCCAGGACCACGCCATCGGAGCCGACGTTGAAGCCGGCCAGGCGGCCCGAGGTATAGCCGTTCTGATCCAGCGTGTTGACGCTGAACGCGGAGCCGAACTGGGTGGTGCCGGTGTAATCGAAGGTGACAGGGAAAGGCGAGGTCGCACCCGTTGCCGTGGCCGGCACGTTGATGGCCGCAAGTGGCATCGCGGTCGTCAGGGCGCCGCTGGCGTTGAAGTTGAGCGTGGCGACCGGGCCCGCGCCGATCTGGGTTCCGTCGTTGGCCGCATACACATCCCAGGCGCCGGACGGCCTTTTCACATAGTAGGTTTGCAGCGTCTGGGAATTGCCCAGGCTGTCGTAGACCGATACCGCGGTCGAATTGTGGAAGGTGGTCGGGTCGTTCATGTTGAACGGCGTGACGGTTCCGTCGATCGGCGTGCTGCCCGAATCCAGGTTGAGCACGGCGGTCACGTCCGTGGTGATGTTCGGCACCAGGTCGGCCGTATTGATCCGGATCGGCGACGGTGCGCCGACCGACAGCACGCCGCTCGCATTCGCCGTATAACCGGTCAGCTTGGCCCCGGTCGGGTTGACGATGTAGCCGCTCTTGTCGAGTTGGAACTGGCCGTTGCGCTGGTAGGCGATCTCGCCATTGGTGTCCATGCGGAAGAAGCCGCCGCCGTTGATGGCCATGTCCAGCGGATTGTTGGTGGAAGTGATGTTGCCCTGGGTGAACTGCTGGGTCACCTGCGAGACCTTGGTGCCGATACCGACGTTGGAGCCGCCGGCACCCGTCAGGGAGTTGGCGTAGACGTCGGCGAACTGGGCTTGGGACTGCTTGAATCCGACCGTGCTCGAGTTGGCTACGTTATTGCCGATGACGTCCAGGTTCTTTGCGGCGGCGTTGAGTCCGCTCAATCCTTGCTGAAAACTCATGTTCTGCTCCTTGTGATGATGGCTGGCGGCTTATCCGGCACGCCGACTCGAACTACTCAGAAAATCTGCCGGATATCGGCATACCCCACATTCGTATTGCCCGCCAGGTTCAATTGCACGCCCTGGCTATTCTGCGAAACACTGTTGACCGTCCCCAGGTTCAGGGCGGTGCTGTCGATTGCCTGGCCGCCCTGGACGGCATCGATCTTGAAGCTGTACTTGCCCGTAGGCGCGGTCGTCCCACTGTCCGTCAGGCCATCCCACGCCACCACGTTCACACCCGCCTCGCGCGAACCCAGGGTCAGTTTGCGCACCAGGGAGCCCGATGCGTCGTAGATGCTGGCCGTGACCTTGTCGGCGGGACGCGACAGGTCGAATCCCATGACGTTCTCGAGTTGGGCCGGGCTGATCACATCGCCCGGAACCAGGACTGTCCGCCCGATCAGGCTGGCGGCCTGCGACATCTGGTTGGTGCCCAGACTGGCGGCCATCGCCTGCAGGCTGCTGTTCATGTTCTCGATGCCCTGTACCGTGCTGAGCTGGGCCATCTGGCTGGTCACCTGCGCGTTGTCGAGCGGATTAAGCGGATCCTGATTCTTCATCTGGGCCACCAGCAGGCTCAGGAAGCGGTTCTGCGTATCCGCCACGCTGCTCTTCGAGGACGTGGATGCGCTTGCGCCAAACAGGCTGTTTACACTACTGGTGTCTTGTACGGTGCTCATGGTTGTTCCTCGTTATCGCTGCTGTTTACTGTCCCAGGCTCAGAGTCTTGAGCAGCAGGGTCTTGGCGGTGTTCATCATGTCCACGTTGGACTGGTACGAGCGCGAGGCGGAGATCATGTTGACCATTTCCTCCACCACATTGACGTTGGGCATGGTCACGTAGCCCTTCTCGTCGGCGAGCGGATTCTTGGGGTCGTACACCTGCTTCATCGGTGACTGATCCTCGACTACCGCAGCCACGTTCACCCCGGTCGCGCCGTTCTCGCCCACCGGCGTGGCGGCGAACACGACCTGCTTGGCCTTGTAGGGCGTGCCATCGGCGCTGGTCGCGCTGTCGGCGTTGGCCAGATTGCTGGCAACGGTATTCAATCGCTGCGACTGGGCGTTCATGGCCGAGCCGGCGACGTTGAAGATATTGGACAGTGACATGCGCTACACTCCTTATCCCTAACCTCGGATCACAGCCATCAGACCCTTGATCTCGTCGTTGATCTGGGCCAGGTTGAATTCATAATGAATGGCGTTCTCGGCGAAGGCGGCGCGCTCGGTGTCCACGTCCACCGTGTTGCCGTCGACGCTGCCCTGGGCCGGGGTGCGGTACAGCAACCCGGCTTCCGCCGCCAGGCCCGGATTGCCGGCCAGATGGCCGGGGGCCGTGGTGGCCAGCGCCGTACCGTCGGTCGCGGACGTGCCCTGCAACGCGCTCTGCAGGGCGGCCTTGAAATCCAGGTCGCGCGCCTTGTAGTTCGGCGTGTCGGCGTTGGCGATATTGGAAGCCAGCACCTGCTGGCGCTGCTCGCGTATGCGTAGCGCCTGGGTGTTGAAATTCAGCATGTCATCAAGCCGGTTCAGCATGGTTTTCACCTCTTTCTGCCGCAAAGCCTTTTTGCGATGACTGCATCCTAGGTACTCGCCTGTCCATTCAATCGAACGATAAAGGGCACAAAGCCCGTTCATTTCGCCGTTTAAGATGAGGCAACGCTCCCTACAATGCGGCAGTGTGAGAAACCGAGCCAAGGAGTCGACATGGCCTTCAAACGTATCCCGACCCTGGCAGGCCGCCTGGGAGCCGGTGTGGCATTCGTGGCCGGCCTGGTTCTGCCCGCCGTGGCCCCCGCAGCGGACCTGCAGGACCCGGCCGCCATCCAGGCGCACGCCGAGCAGTTCCTGAAGAAACAGACCGCCGGCCTGCCCGGCAAGGTGACAATCCAGGTTGCCGCGCCGCGCGCCGCGCTGCCAGCCTGTTCCGCATTCGACGCCTTCCAGCCCACCGGCAGCCGCAGCATGGGGAAAACCACGATCGGCGTGCGCTGCCTGGCGCCCAGCCGGTGGACGGTCTACCTGGCGGCGCAGATTCGCGTGATGGGGTCATACGTCGTGACCCGCGAGCCGCTGCCCGCCAACCACATCCTGAGCGCAGCCGACCTCGCGCTGCGCGAAGGCGATCTGGGCAGCCTGCCGGCCGACGTCGTCACCAATGCCGACGACCTGAAGGGATATCGCACGGTATCGGGTGTGGCAGCCGGAGCGCCGCTGCGCAACGCGCTGCTGCGCGCCCCGCTCGCCGTGCAGCAGGGGCAGAGCACCCGCCTGGTGATGAACGGACCGGGCTTTTCCATCCAGAGCGAAGGCCAGGCGCTGGCCAACGCCAGTCGGGGCGACCGGGTCCGAGTGAAAACCCCTTCCGGCGAAGTGGTCAGTGGCGTGGCGCAGGACGGCCAGCAGGTGGTCGTCGCCTTCTAAATCGGGTAGATTAAATCGGGCAGACTTCAGAAAATCCGTAAATTGACGTTACTGAGTTAGCTTAAAAAACCGAGCACCTGCCCGATCAGGAAACTGCCATGAAAATCGATCCCGGCCTGAAACCGATCACCCTGCCGAATTCCGTCGAAACCCGTACCGGCAAGGCCGAAGACGCCAAGCCTGCCGACGCCCAGAAGACGGATGTCAACCTAAGCCCGCGCGCCCTCCAGCTGAAACAGCTGGAATCGCAACTGGCGGCGATTCCGGTCGTCGACCGCGCACGCGTGGACAGCATCAAGCAGGCCATCACCCGCGGGGAATACACCATCAATACCGGGAACATCGCGGAAAACCTGCTCAATTCGGTCAAGGAAATGCTCCATGTCGCCAAGTGATCCGTCCTCCTGCCCGGCCCTGATCGCCAAACTGGCGGTGGAGAGCACACTCTGGCAAGCCCTGCTGAATGTCATGGGCGAAGAGGAACGCGCACTGGTGGACGGCGAGGCTGATCGCCTGGCGCCGCTGAACGCCTCCAAACTCGCACAGCTGCAAACGCTCAGCAACCTCGCGCGCGAGCGCTATGTCGAACTGCAGGCCGCCGGTTACACACCCGATCTCGCCGGCATGGGTACCTGGCTGACCCAGCATGGTCAGCCCCAACATCTCGCACGCTGGCAGCAGCTGTGCGACATGGAGCAACAGGCGCGCGCCCTGAATCAGCGTATCGGCACGCTGATCGATATGCGTCTGGCCTCCACCCGCCAGGCGCTCAATGTGCTGATCCACGCCGCGACCAGCCAGAACGGCCTCTACGACCAGGCCGGCCAGTCGGTCGCCGCAAACAAGGGCAAGCCGCTCACCGCAGCCTGAGTCTCAACGGGCGGTGAAGCGCCCCGGCGCAATCGCCTGCATCAATCCGGTTTCCAGCGGCCACGGCTGCTGCGTCATCTGATCGGCCAGCGCCTCGCCCAGCACCCCTGCCCACACGACCCCGCGCGAGGCATAGCCCGCCGCCACATACAGCCCGGGCTGCC
>JAJYXA010000381.1 GCA_021791235.1 Pseudomonadota bacterium | reverse complement strand
GTCAATCCGGCCACGATATCAGCGAACACCGTGTCGTCGACCCAGGTCGCGGACGCGCGCCTCGAATACCGCGGCAACGGCTATATCGACGAAGCGCAGACTATGGGCTGGATGGCGCGCTTCTTCCTGTCGTTCCTGGCGTTCTGACGGCCGAATCGAAAGCGAAGCGCTCAACATGAAACCATACAGAACCTGCCTGCTCGTCTTGCTGCTTCTGCTCGCCGGTGCCGCCCGGGCCGATCGGATCAAGGACTTGGTGTCGATTCAGGGGGTGCGCAGCAACCAGCTCATCGGCTACGGCCTGGTCGTCGGTCTGGACGGCAGCGGCGACCAGACGACGCAGACGCCGTTCACGGTGCAGAGCGTGATCAACATGCTGATGCAACTCGGTGTCAGCCTGCCTCCGGGCACCAGCCTGCAGCTGAAGAACGTCGCCGCAGTAATGGTCACCTCGGCGCTGCCGGCGTTCGCCCGGCCGGGACAGACGATCGATGTCACGGTGTCGTCGATGGGCAACGCCAAGAGCCTGCGCGGCGGCACCCTGCTGATGACGCCGCTCAAGGGCGGAGATGGCCAGATCTACGCGGTGGCGCAGGGCAACATCCTGGTGGGTGGAGTGGGAGCAAGTTCGGCCAGCGGCGGCACCAGCGTCCAGGTCAATCACTTGAGCGTGGGCCGGATCAGCGCCGGCGCCACGGTGGAGCGCGGCGTGCCTACCGAACTCGGGCACGGGGGGCACATCAACCTCGAGCTCAACATCACCGACTTCAGCACCACGCGCCGCATCGTCGACGCGATCAACAGCCGCTTCGCGCCAGGCACCGCCATGGCGGTGGACGGGCGCCTGATACAGGTGCGCGCGCCTGCTCCGGCCGACGAGCGCGTGACCTTTCTTTCCCAGATCGAAAGCCTGGAGGTGACGCCGGCGCAGAACAGTGCCAAGGTGGTCGTCAATGCACGCACCGGCTCGATCGTGATGAACCAGGCGGTGACGGTGGACGCATTCGCCGTGGCGCATGGCAATCTGACCGTGGTCGTCAGCAGCGAACCGGTGATCAGCCAGCCGTCGCCTTTCTCGACCCAGGGACAGACGGTGCAAGCCGAGCGCGCGCAGATCGAAATCCGTTCGGACAAAGGCGGCCTCGCCATGGTGAAACAGGGCGCGTCGCTCGGCGAGGTGGTCAAAGCGCTCAATGCCATCGGTGCGACGCCACAGGACCTGCTGGCGATATTGCAGGCGATGAAAGCGGCCGGCGCCTTGCGCGCCGAACTGGAAATCATCTGATCGCCTGCACGGCGCGCGCAAAAGACCGAAATCAAAGAGCCAAAACCAACATGATTCAGAGCAACGACGTTAGCGGCAGTCTCGCGCTCGATGCGCACGGCCTGGATGCGCTGCGGCTGCAGGCGAAGCGCAATCCGGAGCTCGCGGCGAAGGGCGCGGCGCAGCAGTTCGAGGCGGTGTTCCTGCAAACGCTGCTGAAGAGTATGCGCGATGCGACGCCGCAGGACGGATTGATGGACAGCGACCAGACGCGCATGTACACGTCGATGCTCGACCAGCAGATGGCGCAGAGCCTTTCGGCCAAGGGCATCGGCCTAGCCGACCTCATGCTGCGGCAGCTGACACGCAATCGCGCAGCGGTGACGGGCGCCGAGCGGCCGGCGCAGCCGCCAGACGTGAATACGGCAGGCTCAGCGGCGGGCGCCGCGCCGGAGTCGAAACCGGGCCCTGTCAAGATCAAGCGGATGCAGCAGGGCCAGGACTTCCTCTTGCGCATGAAGCAACACGCGATCGAGGCGAGCCATGCGACCGGCATACCCGCGCGCTTCCTGCTCGGCCACGCAGCGCTGGAAAGCGGCTGGGGCAAGCACGAGATCCGCGCCGCCGACGGCAGCCCGAGTTTCAACTTGTTCGGCATCAAGGCCGGGCGCGATTGGAAAGGCGCCACCGTGAATGTCATGACCACCGAATACATCGACGGGGCGCCGCACAAGCTGGTGCAGAAGTTTCGTGCCTATGCTTCCTATGCCGAATCGTTCAAGGACTATGCCGCTCTGATGCAGGGAAATCGGCGTTATGCGGCGGTGCTCAGGCAAACCGACAGCGCCGGCTTTGCCCGGGGCTTGCAGCGCGCCGGCTACGCCACCGATCCGCGCTATGCCGACAAGCTCACCAGCATCCTGAACGGCGCGCGCATGCGCCATACCATCATGGCCTGAGGGCTGATTACGCATGGCGGGATGGCGCCTCTTGCGCTGTCCCAGGTCCGTGGCCATTTCGACACCGTTGAAATGGACACCAAGGAGTTTGTGCTATGAATAATGCGTCACTCAACATTCCCGCGGAATTGCCGCTAACAAGGATTAGCCGGGCCACGGCGGGGGCTGCCTAGATGGGAACGAGCATTTTCGGTATCGGCATCAGCGGCATGAACGCTGCGCAGGCCGGACTAGTCACGACCGGACACAATATCAGCAACGCATCGACTCCCGGGTTTACGCGCCAGGAGGTGGTCCAGGTGAGCAATACCCCGCAGTTTACCGGGGGCGGCTTCTTCGGCCAGGGCGTGGCGGTGAGCACGGTCAAACGCATCTACAGCGACGCTTTGGCGAATCAGCTCACGCTGGCGCAGACGCAAGGCAGCCAGCTCGATGCCTATAACGCGCAGATCACCCAGCTGAACAACATGCTCGGCGACGGGAGCACCGGGCTCGCCCCCGCGCTACAGGCCTTTTTCGGCGGGGTGGCGGACGTCGCCTCGCATCCGGAATCGATGCCTTCGCGCCAGGCGCTGCTGTCATCGGCGAACGCGCTGAGTGCGACGTTTCAGGGGCTCGATCAGCAAATCGCGGACCTACGCAGCGGCATCAATGCGGGCATCGCCGGCAGCATTGCTTCGATCAACAGTTATGCGCAGCAGATCGCCACCCTCAACCATAATATCCAGGTAACCGAGAGTTCGACTGCACTGCAACCGGCGAACGACCTGCGCGACCAACGCGACGCGCTGGTCGCTGCGCTGAATCAGGAAGTCCGCGCTTCTGTGGTAAAGGAAAGCGACGGCAGCTATGACGTTTTCGTCGGCAACGGCCAACCCGTCGTCGTCGGCACCCAGGCATTCGGGCTGGTCGCCGCGCCTTCGCTCGAGGATCCGCAGCGCGTCGATGTGGGTTATCAGAACGGAGCGACGATCGCGCTGCTTGCGCCAGCCAGCATCCAGGGAGGAACGCTTGGTGGCCTGCTCGGCTTTCGCAGCGAGTCGCTCGACGCTGTGCAAAACGCGCTCGGCCGCATGGCCATGGGCGTGGCGCAAACCTTCAACGATCAGCATGCGCTCGGCCAGGATCTCAACGGCGCGCTGGGCAAGCCGTTTTTCAAGGTAGCTGGTCCGGCAGTGCTGCCGAGCACGAAAAATGCGGGCAATGCTGCCGTCACGGCGGCGCTGCAGAACGTCGGCACGCTCACCACCAGCGACTATCGACTGCAGTACAACGGCGCCGCCGGCGGCAACGAAACCTTCACGCTGACGCGGATCTCGGACGGCGTGACGACCGCGGTCGCGTTTCCGACTGCGACCGCGTCGCCTCCCGGTTTCAACTACAACGTGGACGGCATTACTCTGAACCTGTCAGCGGGAGCCGCGCTGAACGACAGCTGGCTGATCGAACCGACCCGCTTCGGCGCAGGGAGTCTCGGCGTCGCGTTGACCGATCCTGCGGCGATCGCCGCGGCGTCGCCGATCCGCACCGGCGCCGCGCTCAGCAACAGCGGCAGCGCAACCATATCGCCAGGCAGTGTTTCCAGCGTCGCCAGTCTGCCGCTGCCGGGCACCGTGACGCTCAAGTATGACGCGGCGGCGAGCCAGTTCGTCGTCAGCGGCGCGGCGCCAGCCGCGGGTCCGGTCGCTTATGCATCGGGCAGCAACATCAGTTTCAACGGTATGAGTATCGCCATCACGGGAACGCCGGCGAACGGCGACGTGTTCACCATCGACCGCAACACCAATGGCGTAGGCGACAACCGCAACGCGCTTGCGCTCGGTACGCTGCAAACGGCCAATACCCTGGGACAAAGCGCCGGCGGCAGCCGGCCTACGACCACGTTCCAGGGCGCCTACAGTCAGCTGGTGAACCAGACCGGCAACATGGCACGGCAAACGGGGGTGATGGCGACGGCACAGAAGAACGTGATTGCGCAGGATCTGCAGGCACAGCAGTCGGTGTCGGGCGTCAATCTCGACGAGGAAGCGGCCAACCTGTTGCGTTACCAACAGGCCTATCAGGCCTCGGGCAAAATGATGCAGATCGCCAGCACCTTGTTCCAGACCGTGCTGGACCTCGGCAAGTAAGCGGCCATTGCGGAAGCGACGCAATGGCCCCTGATTTAGGGGAGCACGAGGGGAAGTACCCCTTCGTCTTGTAAGAACCTCGAAGGAGCGGCTCATGCGTATCAGCACCAGCACCATCTACGAATCCGGCATACGCGCCATGCAGCAGCAAACGGAAAAGCTGATGCAGGTGCAGCAGCAGATTTCGAGCGGCCGGCGCATCCTGACGCCGGCAGACGATCCGGTCGCCGCGGCGCGCGTGCTCGAGGTGTCGCAGTCGCAGTCGATCAATGCGCAATACGCCACCAACAACGGCAGCGCCAGCGACAGCCTGACTCTGGAAGAGTCGACGCTGGGGAGCATCACTACGCTGCTGCAAAATGTCCGGGACATAAGCGTCAATGCCGGCGACCCGACGTTGAACCAGAGCGACCGCGCCAGCCTTGCCGCCGCGCTGCGCGGCAGCTATCAGGACCTGCTCGGCCTGGCCAACAGCACCGACGCCGGCGGGCAATACCTGTTTTCCGGTTACCAGGGGGGGACGCGCCCGTTCAGCGAGTCGGCCCCCGGCGTGGTTGCCTACAACGGGGACCAGGGGCAGCGCCTGATCCAGGTCAGTTCCTCGCGCCAGATCGCGGTCAGCGACTCGGGGGCAGACGTATTTCAGCGCATTGCCGACGGCAACGGCAGATTCGCCACTCAGGCGGCGGCGACCAATGGCGGCAGCGGGGTGATCGATTCCGGCACCGTGCTCGATCCGGCAAAGTGGAATGCCGTGGGAAACCACAAGGACTACACCATCAAGTTTTCCGTCAGCGGCGGCGTCACCAAATATGACATCATCGACAACGTCTCTGGAAATTCGCTGCTGACCGGGGCCGCGCCGGGGGCGGCGCCGCGAACCTACACCAGCGGCAGCAACATCGACTTCAGTCAAGCGGGGCCGCCGGCGTTCGATTTCGGCGCACGGCTGAGCATTTCCGGAGCACCGTCCGATGGCGACAGCTTCACGGTCAAGGCAAGCACCCATCAGGATGTATTCAAGACGATCGATGATCTGGCCAACCTGCTGCAGACATCCTCCAGCAACGCGGCGCTGACCAACGGACTCACCGCCTTACAACGCGACCTCGACAATGCGCTGGAGAACATCTCCACGGTGCGCTCTTCAACCGGTTCGCGCATGAAGGAGCTCGATTTGGTGAAAAGCGTAGGCGACAACCAGGCGCTGCAGTACAGCCAAACCATATCGAGCCTGCAGGACGTCGACTACGCCAGGGCGGCTTCCGAACTCACGCAGCAGCAGGTAAACCTGGAAGCAGCGCAGAAATCCTTCGCCAAGGTGTCGGGGCTGTCGCTGTTCAATTACCTGTGAGCACGAAATTGGCACGCACGCGCTCCAAGGCAAGTACGACGCGTCTGGCCGCGCTTTGTCTCGTCGCGGCAATGACGGCAGCTTGCGCCTCGGTCAGCAAGAATCCGAGCGCGGTCGATGCTTCCGGCAATAGCGTCAGCACCCTGATCCCGAACAAATCCTATAACCTCACGCCCGCGGTATCGCTGAGCGTCGAGAACATATTGCTGGGGGCTGCGCTTTATTGGGCGGTTGATCCGCTGGCCCCGAACTGGCAGCTCGAGCAGACGCCGCTGGGCGCCGATCGCGTGCGCATCTCGCTGCGCAAGAAGCGCTTTGCCAGCGGCGGCGACGGCGAGGCGGTGCAGTTGCTTGCGCGCCGCGCCGAGCAGATCGCGCGCGACGGCGGCTACGCCGGCTACACCCTGACGGAGTACACCGAGGGTGTCGAGTCAACGCTGCCGCTGGCGCAGCGTGTGGCGCAGGGCGTCATTCAGCTGAATCGCTGATCACGACGCGAGGATTCCATACAGGCTCTGTCGCCGCAGCTCGATCTACCCTCTCGCGTCTGCCGCTGTCGACGAGCGGCCATTGCGCGCGCCGCGCGCCAACCCTGTTTTTGCTACGGATGAAAAGCGCATCCGTAGCAAAAACAGGGTTCTGGATAAAAACAAGAATGGTGTGGGGGTTTTATACAAAATCTGTCGCCGCAGCTCGATATGTTTTTCTGCTTCCATTAGCCCATCTTTAACGTCGATAGAAACTCGTTGTGCTCGATCAATGGGTTACGTCGCTCGATTTGTCCGAGTGGCACTACATTCGCGTCGTTTCGGACTCAGACGATGAGTTTCTTTGTTCCTCCGGGGTTGGGATCCAGGGCCAGCACAGCGTAGA
>JAJYXA010000539.1 GCA_021791235.1 Pseudomonadota bacterium | reverse complement strand
GTACGTCCCCGGCTGCGCTTCGCCGCGCAGGGTCGCGTCCACCACCATGTTGTGCGCGGTCAACTCCACCTTGCCGGCGTCGCGTCCGGCGGTGTGCGCGGCGATGTAATTGGTTTGCCCGAGATCGATGGTGCGGGTCTGGTTCCACTTCGGGTCATATATCGTGTAACGGTCCGCGAAACCGTCGTAGACCCGCTCGGGATCGGCCTTGCCGATGTCCACGATCTGGCCGTCGGACGCGAGCTTGGTGGTGCGGCCAAAGCCGGCCCGATAGGCGATGCTGCCGCCGGAGACGTCGAGCGTGGCCCCGCCTTGCAGCACCAGATCGCCTTCCGAGCGCAGCGCGATCGTGCCGCCGACGGCGTTTTTCTCCGCCACCGTGCGTTCCACCTTGGCGATGTCCGCCGAAACGTCGGCCAGCGGCGAGCCCTCCTCGATGTCGATCCACACCTTGCTCTTGTTGAGGAAGCTGTTGCGTTGCAGGGGCGAGTCCGCCAGTTGCGAACCACGCAGTTCCACCTCGATGTAATTGCGTTCGACCGCCACCGAGACATCCTTCAGCCCCGAGGCATCCAGCACCGCGCCGTCATCCACCTGGATGCGCACGCCATCGACCCGGCTGGCGCCGGCCACTTGGAACACCTGCCCCGCGCGCGCCTCCAGATCGATCATGCCGCCCTGGGCGCGGATCGTGCTGTCGCTTCTTGCATGGATGACGCGGCCCACGCCCTCGATTATCGAGGGATTGAAGGTCTGCTCGTCGCTCAGGCCGGCCGTCGATGCGGTCTCGGGCAGCACCTCGGTGACGCTGTTCTCGCCGAAGATCAGGGTGCCCGTGCGCGTGCCGAGCGGAATCGGCACCTGGTCCTTGCCCACCTGCGCGGGCGGCGTGAAGGTTTGCACCGTGTCGCGCGCCATGAGCCGGATGGAGCCGTTGAGATTGACCGACGTGGTGGCGGTGACCCGGCCGGACTGGTTCACCGTCAGGCCGGTCATGCTCACATTGCCGCGCTCGGCGAGGATGCGGCCGGTATTTGCCGCCGTGCCGCCGCCGCTGTCCGGGCTGTCCACTTCCACCAGAAAGCCGCGCAGGTTGGGATCGTCGCTCACCGCGAGATACACCTTGGAGCCGGCGGCAAGAATGGTCTGGCCTTCCGGTGTTTCGATCAGGCCATGGTTCTCCACGTTCTCGGCCAGCAGCATCACCCGTCCGCCCGATTCGGTTTTGAGTTGCGCGCCCGCGTCAACCCGCACCAGCCCGCCCGGCGCGCCTGTCGCCGCATTGAAGGCCGCCACGGTATCCGCGTTCGGGTTCGAGATGATGCCGTTTTCGAAGAGCGTGTCGCTGATGTCCAGCGTCGAAGCGATCAGGCTGCCCGCGTTCACCTGCGCGCCGTTCGCGAACACGATACCGTTCTGGTTGACCAGGTAAATCTGGCCGTTGGCCTTGAGCGCCCCCGCGATCACGCTCGCATCGCCCTGCCAGATGCGGTTCAAGGCTGCAGCGCCGGCGCCGGGCTGGATGAATTCCATCGAATGCCCGCTGCCCACGTTGAAGCTCTGCCAGTTGAGGATGGCTTTGTTGGTGGTCTGGGTGACGATGCCCTGGGTGCCATTGACGGCATAGCTCGCCGCACCGCTGCCGACGAAGGCCGTGGGATTGGGATTGACGCCGCACGCGCCGCCGGAGCACGCCACGGGCAAAGACTGCCCCCATGCCGAACTGGCCAGCAGTGCGCCAGCCAGCGCCAAGCCGCCCGCCGCCTTGCCCGCGCCCGATTTGCCACCGTTTGATTTGCCATGGCGCCGCGCGGTTTCCGCCGCCGGCACCATCATGCCTGAAGTCGTGTTGAACACCAGACGATAGCGGTTGCGATTCATGGGCTTCTCCTGATGACGACCGGCATTCCGGAATGCGCTGCGGCCGCCTGACTTGCGTACTTACGTTAATTTTCGAATGTGACGTTTGGACTTCAGCATGAATGAGCCGAACGGCTTACGATCCGCTTGCGTCGCTGGCGAGCTCCGATCACGAGCAGGCTTCCCACGCCCAGCAGTACATACGTTTCTGGCTCGGGGACAGGGATAGCGACGGATTCCAGGTCAAATGTGACGAGTTCCAGCGTGAAGTCAGCCGTATTGGCAGGCATTACCACAGGCGCCAGTAGCGGCGCTCCGCCAACGTGGGTCAGCGTAACCGCGCCATACACGGGATGCACGACAGGGTTCGGCACAAGATCGGCGAATGTGCGCAACACAGCACGGGCGCCGCTGGCGTGACCGAGCACGTTCACTTCCGGATAGACGTCGTCCGATCCTGAAAACAGCCCGCCGCCGACGCTCATATCCTGATTCGCCGTCAGCACAATGCGGGGCGCAACCAGAGTTCCCCATAGGGTCATGCTGCCCTGCGAGGCGATGACGATGGATTCGTCGGCCCGAATCACACTCGAACTATCGATGTAGAGGTCGCCCGTGCACGATATAGCGAACGCCGCGCCCGAGGCGACAGACAATTCTCCGCCACGACACGAGAAGCCAGAGGTGTCCTGCGTCGAAGCGAACACGGAAAAACTGGCGACGGTCAATGTCGCCATCGCGAAGAGGGAAAGAGCTTGCCTGTTCATTCCTGTTTTCCTTCACTTATCACCATTCGTAACCAAGACGGAAATGCACCCGTCCGTCGCCCGCTTCCACCTGGCCGGCATCCTCGAAGGGATAGGCCAGATCCAGGCTGCCGAATGCCCCGCTCCAGCCCTTGAAACGCAGACCCAGGCCGGCGGCGAGCAGGTCGAAGCGGTCGGTCTGTCCGGGCAAGGGCTCGCGTATGTTCAGGCTGGCGCCCTCGGCGAAGGCGTAAAAAGTCAGTTCGTCCAGCCGTTCGGAGGCCCGCTTCGCCAGCGAGGGCGTGCGCAGTTCAACCCCGCCGATCAGGCCGTCGTCGCCGGAGGCGGCGGACTCCGTGTAGCCGCGCACCGTGTCCACGCCGCCGGCGCTGAACTGCTCGTTGGAGATCAGCGGGCCGCTGGCGATCTGCCCGGACAGGCGGCCGAACAGGCTCCAGCCGTTTGCGAGCTGACGCGTGTGCTTCACGTCGAGGCGCAGAAAGGCATAATTCGCCTTGCCCAGATAGCGCTTGCAGGCAAACTCGTTGAGGAACACGCCCGGCAGGCATTCCACCGTGTCGTCCGCCAGACCGCGCAGGGAAAAATTCAGGGTGCCGGTGAACTGGGTGAGGCTATGCTCCCCCTGCACCGTGCCTTCGTAGCCCAGGCTGAAAGGCAGATAGGAGATGGGCGTGCTGTTGCTGTCCGTCCCCAGCAGGGTCACCTTCTCGTCGAAGTCCTTGTAGTCCACGCCCAAGGTCAGGGAGTGGAAATAAGTGGTGCGCGCACGCAGCGGCACGATGTAGCGCAGGCCGGCGATCTTGCCGTTGCCGATCACGTTCACGTCGCCCAGGGCGGCCACGTCGCTTTCGGAAATCACCCCGTAGGCCGCCAGGTAGTTGCCCTTGTCCGTGGGCCAGACATAGGTGGCGGAAAACACCGTGCTTTCGGCGGGTTCCTGGGGCGCGGTCTGCACGCCGAGCGACAGGCTGTGCTCGCGCTGCCACAGGTTGTCGTAGCGCATGTTGGCGTTCAGGCGGGTGCGGGTGGTATTGGCGGAATAGCGGTCGTTCAGCTCCACGCTGCCGTGCAGCGGCAAGCGGTCGTCCACCTTCAGGTCCACCTCCACCTTGCCCGGCGAACGCCCGGGGCGCAGCACCGGCGTCACCCGGCGGTCGCCGCCCCGATTCACCGCCGCCAGCTGCTTCTGCACGTCGGGAAAATACGGCACGCTGCCCTCGGCCAGGTCCGGCGTCTTTTCCCGGATGCGGCCCAGGCTGAAATAGCGCGAGCCGGTCACCCGCAGGCGTTCCACCCGGCCTTCCGTCACCCGCAGGCGCACCACGCCGTTCTTCACTTCCTGCTCCGGGATATCGACCAGCACGGTGAGATAGCCATTGTCCTGATAGAGCTTTTCCAGCGCGGCGCGCGCGGCTTCCACGTCCTGGATGCCCTTTTTTTCGCCCAGGCTGGGATAAACCGCCCGCTCGATCAGCAGCGCCGGCAAAACCGTATTGCCTTCCACCCGGATTTCGAACAGATCGAAGCGGCCGTCGTCCGCGGCATGTGCGGATGCAAACAGGAAGGCGGCGGAAAGCGGCAGAAAATGAAACAGGACGGTGAGGAAAGCGCGCATCGAAATAAGCAATCGGCAACAAGCAAAGCAGAAAACCCTGCGCCGTCGGCTCCCAAAAAGCCGATGGCGCAAGGCTCCCTTACAAAAAGCCACTCCCCGCCAAGCGGGGAGTGGGTGTTCAAACAGGCGGCATTGCACCGCCCGCGGGCTTAAACCCGACGGCCAACCAGGTGATCAGTACTTGCGCACCATCGGCTTGCACATGTTGCCCTGGTGGCTGCCCAGCGCGGTATGAGCCGTGAAGACGCCGCCGGCGGTGGGGTCGTAGTAGTCGGGCAGCGCGGCGTAGACCTGCTTCTTGGCGTTCAGGTCAATCTTGGCGGGGTCGCCCGAACGCTTGATCAGCTCATCCGCAAAGGCCTTCTTCACTCCAGTCAGGGCCGAAATGGTGTCGCCCTGGACGTTGGTCACGTTGGCGTTGCGGTACTGCATGGTCAGTTCCACCGCAAGCTCCCAAGCGCCGGTCAGCAGGTTGGCCTTGGACGGGGCGATGCCGGTGGCGCCGGCGGAAGCGGTCTGGGTGGCGGGCGCGAAGCTGCCGGCGCCGTAGATGTTGCGGTAGGTCCAGCCGTTCTCCTTGCCGTAGCTGTCGGCGGAGAGCACGGCGATGGCCTTGAACGGATCAACCGAGTTGCCGAACCTGGTCACATACCATTTGCCGTTGTCGGCCTTGATCTTGTGGTCGGTGTGAGCCTGGGCGTTCTTCAGGCAGTTGGCCACGTCGCCGGAAGTGGAGTTGTTGACCACGGTGTAGCCGGCGGTCGGGTCGATCACGTACGGATCGGCCTCGGTGCCGGAACCGCTGACGATGCCGCTGGCGTTGTCGGCATACATGCTGGTCGGCGCCTGCTGGCCATTGAAGGCGGACTCGCAGGGGAAGTTGTTGAAGAACCAGTTGTAGCTGGCCTGGGTGCCGGAGCCGTTGACGCGGCGGCAGGCCACCACCTGGGTGTTGCCGGTCAGGCTGGCGTCGATCTGGGTCCAGTCCTGGATGTTGCCCATCAGCATGTTGCCGTAGTCGGCACGGTTGATCGCGGTAGACAGCGGCACGTCGTCGGTGGCGACGATGCCCATGATCACGGTGTTGACCGGCTTGATGGTCAGCTTGGCCACTTCGGCGACAGCGAGTTCATTCTGGCCGAATTCCACGTTGTAGGGCGCCTTGAACAGGGCCGGCGACACGTCGGAAACGCCGAAGTCGCTCACCACGCCGTTGTTCAGCGCGGGGTTGGCGAAGTCGGGGCTGTCGGGATCCAGGCCCTTGGTCGGGCAGAAGTAGTCGTACACCGTGCCGCCGTCCTTGGCGACAGCCCCGCCGGTGGTGCAGGCGGAGAAGTCCAGCGACTCGATGCGCGAGGCGCGCGCCACCGGGTCGACGCCAATGACCGAGCCGCCCTTGGAACGCTTGACGAACAGGATGGGGGTGCCGGCGGCCACGCCGGGGATGCCGGCCTTGGCGTTGCCGAACCAGGCGCGGTGCTGGAAGGCCAAGGTGGCGTAGGCGTTGTCGCGGTAGGTCTTGATGCTGGCGGGTTCCAGCATTTCCTTCACCGAGCTCTCGACGAAGCCATCGGGGGCGGTGGCGCCGGAGAGGACGATCTTCACCACGCCGGGAACGGTCTCGGGAGCGATGTTGGCGAAGGCGGAGGGGGCGGCCAGGGCGGCGGCCACGGCCAGGGTGATGTGCTTCAGTTTCATTTGATTCTCCAGATTAAGCAGTCAGTGATTTGCCGGCGGCAGCCGGCAAACGGATAGGTACGTTCCTTGCGCGCGCTACCCGCCCAGGCAACAAGACACACCTGGGCCGATAGCGCGTCAATGCATCAAGCCTGGCGGCGACGCGCGACCATGAAACCGACCAGGCCGAGGCCGGCGAGCATCATGGCGTAGGTTTCGGCCTCGGGCACGGCGGCGATCATCAGATTGCCGTTAGTGCTCAGGTTGGCATAAACCTGGTTGCCGTCCTGCAGGATGGCCGCGTAGCTGGACGGCTTGAGACGGTCGGCGAAGGCACCGCCAGGGGCCTGGCGCAGGAAGTACATGCCCAGATCAGTGGCTTCCACGATCTCATCGGTATCGGTCAGGCCGGTGCTGGTGAAGTTGGCTGAGGTACCCCAGTTGCTGCCCCACTGGGCGCTGCCGGCGTAGGCGACCAATGAGGAGTCGGTGACGATGAGGGAATCCGCGTTGCCGATCAGGCCGTTGGTGTTGCCCAGGAATGTTGCGCCGCTACTGCCAAGTTGCTTGAGGTTGGCGTTGGTCACCGTGTTGTTCAGGTCGATCGCGCTGGCGGTGGAGATGTAGCGGTGGTAGTCGGTGGCGGTGGCGCCGACGGTGTCCA
>JAJYXA010000463.1 GCA_021791235.1 Pseudomonadota bacterium | reverse complement strand
TGTTGCAGGCCCGCGATATCGAGTTTGGTCATCTGCAGCATGGCTTGCATGACCCGGTTCGATTTTCCGGCATCGGCATCGTTCAACAGTTCGCCGAGCACGGCGGGGACGATCTGCCACGACACGCCGAATTTGTCCCGGAGCCAGCCGCATCGCTGTTTTTCGCCGCCATCGGAGAGCTTGTCCCACAAGTTGTCCACCTCTTCCTGGGTATCGCAGTTCACGAAGAACGAAATGGCGGGTGAGAACGTGAACATCGGTCCCCCGTTCAGTGCCATGAAAGCCTGTCCATCGAGCTCGAATGTCGCCGACATGACGGTACCTTTCGGCCCTGGTCCTTTTTCGCCGCAGCGCGTGACGCCGAGTATCCTGGAATTCCTGAAGATGGAGACGTAGAAATTCATCGCCTCTTCGGTACGGCCGTCGAACCACAGGAAGGGGGTGATGGTTTGCATCGGATTTCCATTTTTATGTGGGTTGCATGTGGATCAGCTCCCAGATGTGCCCGTCAGGGTCCTGAAAACCGTGCCCGTACATGAAGCCATGGTCCTGCGGATCGTTGTAGGTCGAACCGCCTGCGGCGACGGCTTCGCGCACCATGGCGTCCACGGCCGCACGGCTTTCGCGCGACAGGCAGAGCAGGACTTCAGTGCTTCGGGTGGCGTCGCTTACCGGCTTGGGAGTAAAGCTCTGGAAGCGCTCGCGCACCAGCAGCATGACGAAGATGTTGTCGTCGGCAATCATGCAGGTCGCCGAGTCGTCGGTGAATTTCTCGTCGAAACTGAAGCCGAGCCGGCTGAAGAAGGCGATTGAGCGTCTGAGGTCGGCGACCGGCAGATTGACGAATATCCGGGTGGGCATCGGGACCCCCTTCTGAAAAACGGCCTAGCCAATGTAGCAGGGGGCCACTTCGCGTACCTCGACGGTCGCCCAGCGCGCGGCAGGGCATTCGCTGGCAATCGCGATGGCCTCGTCGCGCGTCGTGCAGTCGATGAGGAAAAACCCGCCGACCATTTCCTTGGCTTCGGCGAAGGGGCCGTCGCGCAGAACAGCCTTGCCGTCGCGGTGCTGGATGCGCACGCCATGCCGGTCGGGCCGCAGCGATTCGCTGGCGCGCAGCACGCCGCGCGCGGCGAGTCCCTGGCCATAGCGCACCATTTCGTCATAGAGCTGGCGAGCCTCTTCCTCGGTACGCGTATCGCGTTGCCCGTGCGGTTCGACGATCAAAAGCAGATAAGCCATGGCGTCTCCTTTGTGAGTGTCGTCGGTGTTGAAACTCGATTTTGCCTGTGTTCTGCAGCTTGATTGTCGGCTATTCCGCGGGCTGTGGCGATTTCCAGGCCAGCCTGGCAGAGCCCCCCCGATACGGCAAGCGTTTTCCGTCCCATGTCGAGGTATGCGGATGCGCAGGTGATCAGCCGCAGAACGTCGCTGCCGCAGCCTGGATTTCCTGCGGGCTGAGGTCGCGGATGTGGGTGGCGATCGACCACTGGTGGCCGAAGGGGTCTTCGATCCTGCCGTAGCGGTCGCCCCAGAACATGTCGCTGACCGGCATCGTCACCTTGGCGCCGGCGGCGAGGGCCCGTTCGACGGTTGCGTCGACGTCCGTGACATACAGGTGAATCGTCACAGGCGATCCATTGAGCGACTGCGGCCCGAACGCGCCACAGTCGGGGAATTCGTCGACCAGCATGAGGCTGGAGTCGCCGATGCGGACCATCGCATGCATGAGCTTGCCTTCCGCGCCGGGCAGCCGCGACAGTTCGACGGCGCCGAAGGCTTTTCCGTAAAACGCGATGGCCTCGGCGGCGTTCCTGCAGACCAGGTGCGGGGTAAGGGTATGCATGCCGTCCGGGATGGGTTTTGCGTGCGTGGGGGTCATGTTCATCTCTCCTTTCAGGTTGTGGGGCGGGGACGGAGCGGGGTTCCGGCCCGGCCCTCATTTGCTACGACGAACGGGGTGCAATTCAATCGACATGTTCCGCGAGGAATCGAACGATTTCGTGTCAGCCGCCAGGGGAGGCTATCGCGCACCTACGTCCATGTCCCGGAAACGCTCGATCGAGGCTGATGGCGCGAAGTCGTCTAGTTCGTACAATTGCCGCACCTCGATTTCTGCCGGCTTGCCTGCACCCACCGGATTGGGGAAGCGCCGCGCCCATTCCAGGGCCTCTTCGCGCGACTTCACCTGGATCAGCGTATAGCCCGCAATCAGTTCCTTGGTCTCGGCAAAAGGACCGTCGATCACGCTGCGCGTCCCGCCGTTGTAACGTATGCGCCAGCCTTGGGAACTCGGTTTAAGACCGGAGGCATCAAGCAGCACGCCCGCTTTGGACAGTTGCTCGTGATAGTCAACCATCTCGGCCAGCAAGGCCTCTTCGGGGGCCGGGCGCGTTTCGGCTTCGGACTCGGCGGTGGCTTTGACAATGATCATGAATCGCATGGGTTTCTCCTCGTCAGGTTCAGGTTGGGAATCGGGCTCCGGTTGGCGTCGAACACCTGCCCTTCATCACTACGACGAAGCAGACCGGGCACAATCGACACCTGTCGGGACATTTATTCTGCAAACCACAGGCGAGGGGGCTTCCCGGCCGCTGCATCCGAGGCATACGTAGCGTTGAAAATAAATTAGAATGCCAAGCTTCTGAAATTTCCAGCTTCGGAAGCCTGTCGATGCGGTCTGGCGTAGGGATGCTCCGCAACACCAAGCGACCACACAAATATAGCAATGCCAAAACATGCTTACCACGGCAGACTTTCCGTCGTTGTTCCCGTCAAGAACGAACAGGACAATGTTGAACCGCTGGTGCGCGAAATTGCGGCGGCGCTGTCCGGCAATACCACGTTCGAAATCCTCTACATCAACGATGGCAGCACCGATGCCACCCAGGCGCGGCTGGAGACGCTGAAAGCCGAGTTCCCCATGCTGCGGGTGATCCGCCATCGCAGCGCGTGCGGACAGAGCCGGGCGGTGACGACGGGCGTGAATGCGGCGCGCCATGAATGGATTGCGACGCTCGATGGGGACGGGCAGAACGATCCTGCCGATATCCCGGCGCTGCTGGCCAGGCTGGCCGATCCGGCGCAGCCGCCCAATCTGGAGTTGCTGGCGGGCTGGCGTGCCCGGCGCAACGACACCTTCCTGCGCCGCCTGTCATCAAAAATTGCCAACGGTGTGCGCTCGCGCATGCTGAAGGACAATACGCCGGACACCGGCTGCGGCCTCAAGGTATTTGCCCGCGAAACTTTCCTTCAACTCCCCAATTTCGATCACATGCACCGCTTCCTGCCGGCGCTGGTGATGCGCAATGGCGGTGCGGTGGTCTCGGTTCCGGTGCACCACCGCGCGCGCGAGCGCGGCACCTCCAAATACGGCGTGCACAACCGGCTTTGGGTGGGCATCGTCGACCTGTTCGGCGTGGCCTGGCTGCAGCGGCGCGTGCGCCTGCCGGTCATCGAGCCCGATTCAGACCTGTAGATGAAGGCACGCGTCATCGTCAAAGGCCTGGCGCTCATATTGAGTCTGGCGCTGCTGGGTTATCTGTTCGAGTCCAGCGGCCTCGGCAACAGCATCAACGAAAGCTGGATCGATGCGCGCGTGCGCGGCCACGGCATTAATGGCGCCCTGCTGTTTCTGCTGATGGGCGGCATCTTCACCGCCATCGGCCTGCCGCGCCAGATCATCGCCTTTCTCGGCGGCTATGCCTTCAGCATCGGGCTGGGAACGGTGCTCGGCGCACTGGCTGCGTTGCTGGGCAGCATGCTGAGCTTCGCTTATGCACGCCTGTTTGGCAAAGGCCTGCTGCGTGCGCGGCTGGGCGAGCGCGCCGGGCGCTTCGATCGCTTCATACACGACCATCCGTTTGCCATGACCGTTCTGGTCCGCCTGCTGCCAGTGGGAAACAACCTGTTGACCAATCTGGCGGCGGGGATTTCCAGCATCCGGCCCGTGTATTTCTTTGCCGGCACGCTGCTCGGTTATCTGCCGCAGACGCTGGTGTTCGCGCTGGTCGGCAGCGGCGTCCACATCGACCCCGCCTTGAAACTCGCGCTCGCCATCGGCTTGTTCCTGATCTCGGGCGCGCTGGGTGCTTACCTTTACAGACATTTCCGTCACGGCCAGAGCCTCGACGAGCAGATCGATGCCGCGCTGGACGAAACTGATAGGGATGATCATGAATCCACAACACAATCCTGATTCCTCCGGGCGTAGCCTGCTGTTGCTGAGTCTGCTGCTGCTGGCAGCACTGGCTGTGGTGGCGCTGCTGACGCGCCCGCTGACCCCGATCGACGAAACGCGCTACGTCAGCGTAGCCTGGGAAATGTGGCTGCGCGGCGATTTCCTGGTGCCATTCAAGAACGGCGCGCCCTACAGCGACAAGCCGCCTTTCCTGTTCTGGATGTTCCAGGCCGGCTGGGCGCTGTTCGGCATCAACGAGTGGTGGCCGCGCCTCGTGCTGCCGCTGTTTTCCGCCGGCGGGCTGTTCCTGACCTATCGTCTCGCCCGCCGCCTGTGGCCGCAGCATGCCGGTCTCGGCGGGCAGGCCGCGCTGGTGCTGGCCAGTGCGCTGTTGTGGATTGTTTTTTCAACCTCGGTCATGTTCGACGTGATCCTGGCCTTCTGGGCGTTGTTCGGCCTGCATGGCGTGCTTTCAGCCACCGACGGGAAGCGCAGCGGCTTCGTCATGCTGGGGATCGCGATCGGCATGGGGGTGCTGACCAAGGGGCCGGTCATCCTGCTGCATCTGTTGCCGGTTGCCGCGCTGGCGCCATGGTGGAATCCGGGCCTGAAGTGGGGCCGCTGGTTCGGCGGGATGCTGCTGGCGGTGCTGCTGGGCGCGGCGATCGCGCTGTCGTGGGCGCTGCCGGCCGGCATGACGGGTGGAGAAGCCTATCGCAATGCGATCTTCTGGGGTCAGACCGCCAACCGCATGGTCGAGTCCTTTGCGCACCGGCGCCCGTTCTGGTGGTACGTGCCGCTGCTGCCGCTGTTGCTGTTCCCCTGGTTCGCCTGGCCGGCATGGTGGAAAGCGCTAATAGATCACCGTCGCGCCGGTCTGGATCGCGGTTCGCGCTTCTGTCTGGCCTGGATGCTGCCGGTGTTCGTTGCTTTTTGTTTCATCAGCGGCAAGCAGCCGCATTATCTGGTTCCGCTGTTTCCTGCCTTTGCGCTGCTGACGGCGCGCCTGCTGGCCGGGCGTATGGATGTCACCCGCGTTGGCCTGCCGGCATTGCTGGCAGCGGCGTTGGGTGGCGTGATGATCCTGGCCGCCACCGGGCGGATTGCGGCGTTGCATGGCCAAGTTGCGGCTTTGCCGCCAGTCTGGCCGGGCGTGGTCCTGATCGTGCTGGCCGGGGTGGTTTGGTTGGCGGGTCGTCGCGGCGCAGCGCCGGTGCCGAATCTGGCGCTGCTTGGCGCGGCCGTGATGGCGCTGGTGCAGGTGGACGTCATGCATTCGCTCAAACCCATGTACGACGTCAAGCCGATGGCCCTGGCGATCAGGCAGGTGCAGGATGAAGGACACCCGGTGGCGAATATCGCGACCTACCACGCGCAATATCAGTTTCTCGGCAGGCTGAAAACGCCGCTGGCGGAGGTGACCGGGGCAAGCGCAACCCAGTGGCTTGCAACCCATCCGCAAGGCTATGCCGTGGTGTATCTGGACGGCAGGCACGGGCTGGCCGCGATTCCCGCACGCCACAAGCAGGCTTATCGCGGGGGGAGCGCGGTTCTGGTTGACGCGCGAACGGCGGCCGAACTATCGGCCAACCCTGTCGAATAGATCCGGGCTTAAGCCTCGGCGTCGCGCTGCGGCAACACCACTTCGCGCGAAGGCGAGATGGTCGAGATGGCGTGCTTGAAGATCATCTGTGCAGCCTGGTCCTGACCTTTCAGCAGCACCACAAACTGATCGAACGATTCGATTCGCCCCATCAGCTTGATCCCGTTGACGAGAAACACCGACACCGGAATGCGCTCTTTGCGCAGGGTGTTGAGGAAAACGTCTTGCAGGTGGTTGTATTCTTTGGCCATGATCGGCTCCCTGTCAGGTGAAGGCGGGGCGAAGCCCCGCTTAATATTATTAGCGTATTACTCGATTTTTGCACCGGAACGAACTGCCGTGATGGCATCGCGGATGCGTTCTTGCTGGATTTGTTTGACGATTTCGCCCCGCACGGCATCCAGCGGCGGCAGTTTCGGCGTGCGCGTGTCGTCAAGACGGATGATGTGGTAGCCGAACTGCGTCTTCACCGGGGTCTGGGTGGGTTCGCCTTTCTTCAGGCTGGCCAGCGCGTTGGAGAACTCGGGTACGAAGGCACGCCGGTCAGACCAGTCGAGCGCCCCGCCGTTCTTGGCCGAGCCGGGATCCTGGGAGTATTTCTTCGCCAGATCCTCGAACTTGGCTTTCTTGCTGCCCAGCTCGGCGATCAGTTTCTTCGCTTCGGCTTCGGTTTTCACCAGGATGTGGTGCGCACGGTACTCGGGCTCCACCGGCTGGGCCTTGGCCTTGTCGTACGTCGCCTGAATTTCGGCGTCGGTGACCGGATGGGCTTTGACGTAATCTTCCAGGTAGGCCTTGGCGA
>JAJYXA010000008.1 GCA_021791235.1 Pseudomonadota bacterium | reverse complement strand
GGCGCCGACGCGGATGTACTGCATGGGCGTCCAGAACAGCTCGGGAACCCAGACGGTCGTGTCGGGGCTGCCGTTGAGGTTCCCGGTGATCTCGCCCGGTCCGCCGAAAAAGCCGGCATCAGTCGAGCCGGTGGTCTGCTGGTAGGCCAGGCTGGCGCCATACCTGGCGTTGTAGACGTAGGCGCCCTTGATCTTGAGCTGCTTGACGGTGTCGCTCGCATTGTCGTAGCCGAGTGCAACGGGATCGCCCCACTTCGTGTTTTCGTGGATGTAGCTGATGTGGGCCGTGACCGTGTGCGGATCGAGGATGTACTGGTATTGCGCATCCAGCCCGTAATCGCGGTAACGGTCGGTGGGCTGCGTCGTGTCGTTGTTCTCATAAATCTCAGCAGACAAACCGGAAGTTCCAACCATGAAGTTATGCGGCCCCACTTCTTTTGTGTAGGCAAGTCGCCAGTAGGGCGCGCCGTCCTTGATCCTCGCGATGCCGGAATTGTCCCCAGGGTGCAGGAATCCGAAGGGGCCATTGGCTGTCTTGTACACCGACAGTTCGCCATACAGGCTCTTGTTCCAGTAGGCATAGACACCGGTGCCTACCGCATTCTGGGCAAGGCCGCCGTCCAAAAGTGGCGCCGCAGGCGCGCCCAGGGCAAACGTCGGGCTGACGTAGGGATAGCCCCAGGCCGACGAGCTGTTCCACACATCCTGCATGCTCGGATTGTTGTTGGCGAAGGCGCCGACGATCAGGTCGTTTCCGGGCGAGATGAAACGGTCCGCGTAGCGCAGTTCCGTATTGTCCGGGGCGAAGTAGCCCTCATAGGGACCGACGCCAGGTGTTTTCTGATGGTCGTAGTTCGCGTAGGTCGCCTGCGCGAACACGCCGAGGTTGTCGGTGATCTTGCCGGCAAGAAAGACGCTGCCCACGTCAAAGATCGGCTTGCCGTTCTTGTAGAAGTCCGTGCTGTCCTTCACCCCGGTGGAGTCCTTGGGGTTGCGGACGTTCGTGTAGTCGATCACCGCCATCACCGATAGCGGGATGGAGCGGCTTCCCAGCGTATAGCCGGTAAGCTTGAACAGTCGCCCGTAGGGGGTCAGTTCCGGGAACTGGCCGCCTGCGTGACAGGCCAGGCAGTTTTGCCCGGTCTGGCGGGCGAAAGCCGGGAGTGCGAAGCTGGGAGAAGACCACACCCCCAGCAAGACAAGGGCTGCCAATGCTGGAAGAACCTCCCGCACCTTCAGGATATGGCGCCATACTGATCTGGTATTCAAGAGAGCTCTCCCCATGAAATCGACACTGAAAACAGGTTGCTATTCAAGCAACGCCACGAAGCATTATTGTGTTGCAAAAACGAACTGTGTTGCATATCAAGCAAGTGATAAACAAATTGTGTTGCAAAAATGAACAATGTATTAATAGGATATTGTTATCTGTTATTCAAGGCGGGCAGGAAATAAAATAATTCTGCCCGGGCCGATGCGCTCCCACCCAGGCCAAACCAGACCGCCCCTGCCCCGCACGCATAAAAAAAGCGCCCGCGGGCGCTTTAGGTCAGGTGTTGCGAGGAGGCGTTATTTGAGCTTCTTGATGCCCATCAGGCCGAGCACGTATTTCTCGTACAGCGGCTCGGTCGAGCCTTTTTTCATCTTGCGCATGAAGTATTTCTCGAACGCGACCTTGGCGAGATGCACCCACTTGCCTTCCTTGAACCAGTTGACGTTGCGCGGCGGGATCTGTGGCAGCGCGACGAAGGCGGCGCCGGTGTCGCCGAAGTCGGCCAGGCAGATGGCGTTCCAGGTCGCCTTCTCGACCGGTTCGCCGCCGTCGAGCACGGCGCGGATGTTGTGTGCCGTGGCGGTCACCATCGATTCGATCATGTAGCCGGTCTTGGGCGTGCCGGTCGGCACCGGCGTGGCCTCGACCGGCGGGATGGCGACGCAGACGCCGACCGAGTAGATGTTCTGGAACTTGGGATTGCGCTGGTAGGGATCGATGGTGATGAAGCCGCGCGGGTTGGTCAGCCCCTCGATGCCGAACACCGCGTCGATGCCCTTGAACGCCGGCAGCATCATGGAATAGGCGAACGGCAGCTCGTGCTCCTTGATGACCTCGCCCTTGTCGTTGTGCTCGGCGACGAACATCTTGCCGGCTTCGACCTTGGTGACCTTGGCATTGCAGATCCACTTGATGTGGCGGTCGCGCATCACGGACTCCATCATGCCCTTGGAGTCGCCGACGCCGCCCAGCCCCAGGTGGCCGATGTAGGGCTCGGCGGTGACGAAGGTCATCGGCACCTTGTCGCGGATCTTGCGCTTCCTCAGGTCGGTGTCCATGATCATGGCGAATTCGTAGGCCGGGCCGTAGCACGAGGCGCCCTGCACCGCGCCCACCACGATGGGGCCCGGCTTCTGCACGAAATCGTCCCACACACGGCCCGAGTTCACGGCGTGATCCACGCTGCAGACCGACTGGGTATGGCCGTCCGGCCCCAGCCCAGGCACCTCGTCGAAGGCCAGCTTGGGTCCGGTCGCGATGACGAGGAAGTCGTAGTCGATGCTGCGTCCGTCGGTCAGCTCGACCTGGTTCTTGTCGGGGTGCACGCGTGCCGCGCCGACCGGGATGAAGTCGATGTTTTTCTTGTTCAGGTAGGGTGCGGCCTCGAGGGTCACATCGTCGCGCTTGCGCCAGTTCACGGCCACCCAGGGATTGGACGGGGTGAACTGGAAATACGAATTGTTGGAAATGACGGTGACCTTGTCTTCCGCCCGCGCCGATTCGCGCATTTCATAGGCCATGGTCATGCCCCCCACGCCCGCGCCCAGAATAACGATATGTGCCATGCTCTGTCCTCCCTTGTTGATGTTGCGGGCAACTACAGCAACAGGCATGCCACGGCGATCCCCGCCTGTTCACGCGGGTTGCCGGGCATCCCCCGAATTGACATGACGATCATGTCATGTCAATTTCCGATCCTGTCATGACAAACCCGCCCGCCATGGACCTCGAACTCCAGAGCCTGATCGATACGCACGAACAGCCGTTCGTGGTGATCGACCGCACCTACCGCATCGTCGCCGCCAACCAGCGCTACTGCGACGCCTACGGCATGACGCCCGCAGCCATCGTCGGCCGGCACTGCCATGCGGTGTCGCACCACTCGCAGCGCCCCTGCCACGAAAACGGCGAGCACTGTCCGCACCAGGCGCTGTTCGCGCGCGGCGAGGCGGTCGAGGTGCTGCACACGCATTTCCACGCCGACGACCAGCCCGAGCGCACCCGCATCCGCGGGCACCGGCTGCGCGGCGCAAACGGCGAACTGTATCTGGGTGAGCAGCTGTTTCCGCTGGAAGCCGAGGCCGGCAGCGAGTGCGATGCCATGCAGATGGTGGGGCAGTCGCCCGCCTTTCTCACCTGCGTCGACAACCTTGCGCGCGTGGCCGAGAGCGAGGCCTCGATCCTGCTGTACGGCGAGTCCGGCGTCGGCAAGGAACTCGCCGCACGCTTCATCCATGCGCGCTCGAGCCACGCGGGCGCGGCCTTCATCGTCATCAATTGCGCGGCGGTGCCGGAAAGCCTGTTCGAAAGCGAACTCTTCGGCCACGAGCGCGGCGCCTTCTCCGGCAGCAGCGGACAGAAGAAGGGCCTGTTCGAACTCGCCGACGGCGGCACGCTGTTTCTCGATGAGGTCGGTGAAATCGCGCTCAGCCTGCAGGCCAAGCTGCTCCGCGTGCTGGAGACCGGCGAATTCCGCCGCGTCGGCGGCACCCAGACGCTGACTGCCAATGTGCGCGTGGTGTCCGCCACCAACCGCAAGCTACTCGACGAGGTCGACGCCAAGCGCTTCCGGCTTGACCTGTATTACCGCCTGGCCGGCATCGACGTGACCCTGCCGCCGCTACGCGAACGCGCCGCCGACCTTCCCGCGCTGGCGAATTTCCTGCTGAAGCGCCTGACCGGCGGGCAAAGTCCCTGCCGCCTTGCGGCGGATGCCGTCGCCGCCCTGCAGGCCCATGATTTTCCCGGCAACGTGCGCGAGCTGCGCAACCTCCTGCAGCATGCCGTGCTCAACTGCCGCGACGGCACGATCCGCGCAGCCGACCTGCGGCTGCCGCCGCGCGCCGCGCAGCCCCTGCCCGACGCCGCGGGCGCCTCGCTGCGCGACGTGGAACGCGCCCACCTGCAATCCCTGCTCGACATGCACCAGGGCCATCGCGCCCGCGTCGCCGCCGCGCTGGGCGTCACCGAGCGCACGCTGTATCGCAAGCTCAAGCAGCAGGGCCTGGGAAAGAACTGAACCCGTTCCTCCCCCTCTCAAGAAGCGATGCAAAACGCGAAGTCACGTTGGCGGTGGCCGCAGCGGCGTTGAAGCTGGCGATCGGGGCGACGAGGCGTGTGGTAAGTGGAGGACGACGGTGGCGGGAAAACCCACTGGAGGCTTCGCAAGAAACCCCATCTCTGCGTGGCCGCTGCTCGGCCGAAGTGGACGTCGACAAGCGCTCGCGCTTCAGGACGCTAACTGCCAGGAGCGGCTGTTCGGAGCAACGGCTTTAACGTCGGATCAAGACTGAAGGCGGCCATCGGGGCATTCAAAGCCTCGCCTTAGGCATAAGTACAGTCACCGTCAGATGCGAGAGAACGTTAGACTGAAATTACGTTCAGTTTCACATCACATATTTGGCGGATATTTATGAGGGGGACGTATCGATGATCAATCAGATCGACATTGCTAGCTTCGGAAGCTTCAGTGGCTTGACTTGGAAGAAGAGCATTCGGGATCGCGGCGATACCGTTCAGAATTTCAAGCGCTTGAATATCCTGTACGGACGCAACTACTCCGGGAAGACCACGCTGTCACGGATCTTCCGAGCCTTGGAAACAAAGCGTATCCCGCTCAACTACGCTACCCCCTCATTCACCGTCTACGGCGATAAGGGTGACGTCACCCAGGCCGGGATCGATGCTCACGGTTACGACATTCGGGTCTACAACCGAGACTTTGTGAATGACAACCTCAGTTTCCTTGTCAACCAGGTCAGCGGGGAAATCAAGACCTTTGCCATCGTTGGCGAGAAGAACAAGGAGATTGAAGATGCAATCGCTGCTATCGAGATGGAACTTGGAAGTGTAGAAACGAAAACTGGCCTTCGCTTTGGTTTGGAAGGAAAGAAGAAAGAGCGAGATCGAACCAAGGGTAATCACAAGACAGCTTCAGATTCGCTTGAAGAGAAGCTACGAACCCATGCCAACGACAAAATAAAAAAGAACCGCGAGTACGGAAATTCTGTCTACAACATAGAAAGCATAAAGCGGGACATTGCAGCCACTAAGAAGGCTGGATTTAATCCCCTTAGCGTAGAAAAGCAGGCCGCCAAGCTTTCGCTGCTAAAACAAGAGGCTCTTCCCGACATCACAAGTTCGGTAAGCATCAACTTAAAAATTGAAGGCATCAAGAAGACTGCCGAAGTTCTTCTCTCCAAGAGCATTAATCCTACTCAGCCCATTCAAGAACTGCTTAATGACAGCGTTCTTCAGTTGTGGGTCAAACAAGGTATTCCGCTTCACAAGGAAAAGAGGGATACATGCGCCTTCTGCCGTCAGAGTCTGCCACATGATATTTGGCAGGTATTGGACTCCCATTTCAGCAAAGAATCATCTGATCTGGAATCCTCCATTGACAGTTGCCTGACGTCGATCACCACTGCAATTGACGCGATCCCCGAATTCGTCACTTTAACGGGTGATAGGTTCTACTCCGAAGAGAAAGCCACTTTTGAATTGAGCAAAAAGGCTCTCGACGAAGAATTGGCCGTCTACAAACAAGACCTAGAAGCACTGCAAGCCGCACTGGAGGCGAGGAAGAACAGTCTCTTTCAAACCGTCGAAATACCTAGCACCAGCCATGCTCCCGAAACGATCCAAAAGCACGCCGACGCTATCAACGCCCTAATCACCCAAAGCAATGGCCGGACGAAAACATTGGAAAAGGACAAAAGCGCTGCACGGGACGCACTGCGGCTCACTGATGTGGCCTCCTTCATCAACACAATCAACTATGACACCGAGCTAGTTCGCATAGCTGACCTCAAGATGGATGCTGAAACAGCCAATACCGCCTTCACCGAAGGCGGGAAGGAGATCACCGATCGGGAAGCAAAGGTCACACAGCGTCGGGGGCAGCAGAAGGATGAGCGTAAAGGCGCGGAAAAGGTCAATTCTCTACTCAACCATTTCTTCGGCCATGACAGCATCAAGCTTGAAGTCAAGGACAACGTAGAGAAGACAGCGGTCAAGTTTGAAGTCACGCGAGATGGGAAATCGGCCTACAACTTGAGTGAAGGCGAATGCAGCCTGATCGCGTTCTGCTATTTCATCGCAAAGCTGGAAGAGCCGGACAGCAAGGGCAAGGAATTGATCATCTACATTGATGATCCAATTTCTAGCTTGGACGGCAATCATATCTTCTTCATGTTCAGCCTCATTGAGAGCTGAACCGCCCCGGATTTTGAGGAGGCTCCAACTCTTGAGAAGATGGAGCCATGAAGAAACCCGTAAAGTTCTCCCCTGAAGTCCGCGAGCGCGCCGTGCGTCTGGTTGGCGAGTGTCGCGCCAGCC
>JAJYXA010000115.1 GCA_021791235.1 Pseudomonadota bacterium | reverse complement strand
CCTCGTTCAGTGTTGGGTGGGGTTTTGTCAGATAATAAGCCCTATGGATAACGGCCTTGAAACGCGCAAACTTGAGCCCGGCATGCCGCCGCGCGGCAGCACGGCAGATGCCCGTTTGCATGCCGTACAGGCACAGGTAGCGCGTGCCGCGGAAGAGGCCGGGCGCGATGCGGCGGAGGTGACCCTGCTGGCGGTCAGCAAGACCTTCGACGCGGCGGCCGTGCGCGGCTTGGCCGCCTGTGGACAACGCGAATTCGGTGAGAATTACCTGCAGGAAGCGCTGGACAAGCAGGCAGCGCTGCGCGATCTGCCGCTCGAATGGCACTTCATCGGGCCGATCCAGAGCAACAAGACGCGGACGATCGCCGAGAACTTCAGCTGGGTGCACAGTGTCGACCGGCTGAAAATTGCCGAGCGTCTCTCCGCCCAGCGCCCAGCCGGCTTGCCGCCGTTGCAGGTGTGCATCGAGGTGAATGTCAGCGGCGAAGCCAGCAAGGGCGGGGTGGCGCCGGCCGAACTACCCGCGCTGGCCGCGGCGGTTGCGGCGCTGCCGGGTCTGCGATTGCGCGGTCTCATGGCGATCCCCGCGCCGACTTCCGAAGTGGCCGCCCAGCGTGCCGCCTTCCGGCAGGTGTGTGAACTGTACGATGCGCTGCGCGCGCGCGGTCTTGCGCTCGACACCCTGTCGATGGGCATGTCGGGCGATCTGGAGGCTGCGATTCTGGAAGGTGCGACGATCGTTCGAATCGGCACCGCACTCTTTGGCGAAAGGATTAAGAAAAATGCATAAAGTGAGTTTCATCGGGGGCGGCAATATGGCCGCCGCCATCATCGGCGGCCTGATCGCCAGCGGCACCCAGCCGACCGACATCGAGGTGGTGGAGATCAATGCCGATGCGCGGGCGCAGTTGTCCGCGCGTTTCGGTGTCGTGGTCCACACGGATCTGTCGCAGGCGCGGCTGCATTCCCTGGTCGTACTGGCGGTGAAGCCGCAGACCCTGCCCGAGGTGGCGGCCGCGCTGGCGTCGCGCCTCGCAGGTCATCTGGTGATATCGATCGTCGCCGGGGTGCGGGTGGCCGACCTCGCGCGCTGGCTGGGTGGGCACCGGCGCATCGTGCGCACCATGCCCAATACCCCCGCGCTGGTGCGGGCCGGCATCAGCGGCCTGTATGCGCCGCCTGACGTCGACCAGGATGCGCGTTCGCAGGCCGAGGCCGTGTTGCGCGCCGTCGGCGGCGTGGTATGGGTGGAGGACGAATCCCGGCTGGATGCGGTCACCGCCGTGTCGGGCAGCGGGCCGGCCTATGTGTTCTAT
Organism: Pseudomonadota bacterium; assembly: GCA_021791235.1. The sequence goes on along the minus strand of JAJYXA010000115.1, from coordinate 5,300 downwards.
TTCATCGAATCGCTGGAGGCGGCGGCCGTGGCGCAGGGCCTGCCGGCCGCCACGGCGCGCCAGCTGGCGCTGCAGACCTTTTTCGGCGCGGCCAAGCTGGCGCTTGAATCGGGCGAGGAACCGGCGATGCTGCGCCAGCGCGTCACCTCCAAGGGCGGCACCACGGAACGCGGCCTCGCGGCGCTGGACGCGGCGGCGGTCAAAGCCGGCATTGGTCAGGCGGTGGAGGCAGCCAGCCTGCGCAGCGCCGAACTCGGTGACGAACTGGGACGCCTCGCATGATCTCGGGTGCACTGACCTTCTTGATCCAGACGCTGGGCAACCTGTTCGTGGTCGCGGTGCTGCTGCGCTTCATGATGCAGCTGTTCCGGGTACCGTTTCGCAACCCCTTCGCCCAGTTCATCGTCGCCGTCACCGACTTTGCGGTCAAGCCCTTGCGCCGTGTGGTACCGGGCCTGTTCGGTCTCGACTGGGCCTGCCTGCTGCTCGCCTGGCTGGTCGAACTGGTGGTGGTGATGGCGGGGTACTGGCTGGACGGATTCCCCTTCGCCCTGGCGGGGGGCAAGGTGTGGCCGGTCATGCTCGGGCTGGCGGCGGTGCGGCTGGTCAGCCTGGCGGTGTACATGATCATCGGCCTGACCCTGGTGCGCGCGGTGCTGTCGTGGGTCAATTCGAATACCCCCCTGATGCCAGTGGTCTACGAGTTGACTGAGCCCTTCCTGCGTCCCCTGCGACGCATCGTTCCCATGGTGGCCAATGTGGATTTGACGCCGCTGGTGCTGTTCATCCTGTGCCAGTTGATCCTGATGGTGCCGGTGCTGGCGTTGGAGCGGGCCCTGCTTGGTTCACTCTGATTCGGGTTCAAAACCAACCGTGACTTTGTCGACTTCGCCTTGCCCGCAAGGGGCAGGCCGTGGTTGTAAAGCCGCTGAAGCGGCAACAACCACGCTCTGCCGTGCTATTTGCACTGTCTTCGGCTCATCTTCGCGTCACAGTTGGTTGTGAACCCGAATAAACCGCCGATCTGGGCGCACCGCAATGGTGCGGACTGGCTGCTGGAATTGCACGTGCAGCCGGGCGCGAAGGTGACTGCCGCCGTCGGCGAGCATGGCGGCCGCCTGAAATTAAAGATTGCTGCGCCGCCGGTCGATAACAAAGCGAATGCGCATCTGCTGGCCTGGCTGGCCGCGCAACTGGGGCTGCCGAAATCCGCGGTGCGCCTGGTGCGAGGCGAAACGTCCCGGCAGAAAACCGTTGCGGTGTGTGGCGCCGACACACCCTGGCGTGATATCGAGAAAAACACTCAAACATGAGTATCCACCTGGAACAGGAAGTCGCCGAGTACAGCGAGCGGCGGTTGCGGCTGGCGACCGCGATTACCGACTATGCCGACTGGCTCGACCGCCAGCACGGCATTGATGCCGAACGCACCCTGCGGCTGGCCGATACCGCGTCGGGCCTGCGCCAGGACAGGCTGGTGGTGGCCTTCGTGGCCGAGTTTTCGCGCGGCAAGACCGAACTCATCAACGCCCTGTTCTTTGCCAACCATGGTCAGCGCCTGCTGCCGTCCGACGCCGGGCGCACCACCATGTGCCCGACCGAACTGTTCGCCAGCGCGGACGAGCCCCCCAGCCTGAGCCTGCTGCCGATCGAAACGCGCCGCCGTGGCGAATCGCTGGCGCGCCTCAAGCACATGCCGATCGAATGGTGCCGGGTATTGCTCGACCCCACCGATCCGCGCCAGTTGCAGGAAAGCCTGAAAAAACTCACCGAGACCAAGCTGCTGCCGGCTGTGGATGCCATCGAGATGGGGTTGTGGAACGGCGAGGACGACAGCGAGCGCCACCTGCTGCGCGCCGACGGCACCGTGGAGGTGCCGGCCTGGCGCTATGCCATGGTCAATTATCCGCATCCGCTGTTGCAGGCCGGGCTGACGATCCTGGACACCCCGGGACTCAATGCCCTGGGGGCAGAACCCGAACTCACCCTGTCGGTGATTCCGAATGCGCATGCGGTGATGTACCTGCTGGCGACCGATACCGGGGTGACCCGCTCGGATCTCGAAATCTGGCAGAAACACGTCCATCGCCATGCCAACTACCACGTGGCGGTGTTGAACAAGATCGACATGTTGTGGGACGAACTCAAGAGCGACGCCGAGGTGCTGGCGACCATCGAGCGCCAGGCCGAGGAAACCGCGCGCGTGCTGAAGCTGCCGCGCAGCCGCGTGTTCACGGTGTCTGCGCAGAAGGCACTGGCGGCCACCATCCGCGGCGATGCCGCCTTGCGCGTACGTTCGGGCATCGAGTCGCTGGAATATCTGCTGGCGCATCAGGTGATTCCGGCGCGACGCGACATGCTGTATCACGCGGTCAGCCGCGAAGTGAGTGCCCTGCTCGACGAGAGCCGGGTGGACCTGGCCACGCGGCTCAAGCGCAGCAGCGACGAACTGACCCAGCTTACCCAGCTGTCGGGTAAGAACCGCGAGCTGATCGAACAGACGCGGGCCGGCCTGCAGCAGGAAAAGGACAGCTACGATGCCACTGCCGACCAGTTCCGCACGACCCGGAAGATGGTGCAGGGCCAGGGCGAGCACCTGCTGTCGCACTTGTCGGAGGAAACGCTGGACACGATCCTGAAGGCGGGCCGCGATGCCATGGAAAACAGCTGGACCACGCGCGGACTGACCGGCGGCATCCGCCACCTGAGCGAGCAGATGGGCAACCGTTTCCAGCAGGCGAGCCAGCTGGCCGACAACATGCTGGACGCGCTCGATCAGGCCTATCTGCGGTTTCACCGCAATCACAACCTGCCGAAAATGCAGGTGCCGCGGCTGGATCTGGGCGCCTACCGCAACCGGCTGGATGCGCTGACCCGTGAGACGGAAGCCTTTTGCAAGGATCCGGCCAACCTGATGCTGGAGAAGCGTTTCATGATCCGGCGCTTTTATGCCGGGCTGGCCGAGGAGGCGCGCAAGGCCTTCAAGCTTGCGCGGCTGGAGGCCGAACGCTGGCTGCGCATCGCACTCGACCCTGTCATGACGCGCATCCGCGAGCACAAGCAGTATCTCGACACCCGGCTCGCCAGCCTGCAGCGCATTCTGGAAAACATGAGTACCCTGCACAGCCGCATGGCGCAGATCAAGCAGGAAATCAGCACGCTGCGCCACGACAAGGTGGAACTCACCCGCATGGCCGCGCAACTCACGGCTTAGGCGTCCGCCAGGCTCCCTAGCCGTTCAGCCGGTTTAACAGGACCGGGGTCTTGTCCGGATCGGTGTTCTTCAGCAGCCGCTGCGTGGGGGAGGTCAACTCTTCCAGGTGGGATCTCAACACCTGCTGCTTGACCTGCAGCAGGCTCGCCGGTTGCATCGAAAATGTCCGCAATCCCAGCCCCAGCAGCAGCCGCGTCAGCAGCGGATCGCCCGCCATTTCGCCGCATACGGAGACCGGCTTGCCGGCCTTGTCGCCTGCCCGGATCGTCTGCTGAATGAGGTTGAGCACCGCCGGATGCAGCGGGTCATACAGGTGCGCCACGCTGTCGTCGGCGCGATCGATCGCCAGCGTGTACTGGATCAGGTCGTTGGTGCCGATCGACAGGAAATCCAGCTGTTCGGCAAAAAAGCCGGCCGAGAGCGCGGCAGCGGGCACTTCGATCATGCCGCCGAGCGGGATGCCTTCGTCGAATTTCAGCCCGTCCTTGCGCAGCGAAGCCTTGGCCTCGTCAATGCGCTGCAGGGTTTGGCGCAATTCCATGAAACTCGCCAGCATGGGGATGAGGATGCGCACCTGGCCATGGACCGACGCTCGCAGAATGGCGCGCAACTGAGCATGGAACAGGCCCGGCTCGGCCAGGCACAGGCGGATCGCGCGCAGGCCCAGCGCCGGATTGTCGGCTACCGTGTGGCCCCATGGCGCCTGCTTGTCGGCGCCCAGGTCGAGCGTGCGGATGGTGACCGGCTTGCCGTCCAGTGCCTCGGCCACGGCCTTGTAGGATACGTATTGCTCCTCCTCGCTCGGCAGGTCGCTGCGGTTGAGGAACAGGAATTCGCTGCGGAACAGACCGATGCCGTGCGCGCCCGCAGCCTTCACCGCATCGATGTCGGAGAGCAGTTCGATGTTGGCCATCAACTCGACCGGGGTGCCGTCGAGGGTGGCCGACTTGCTGGTCTTCAGGCGCTTGAGCTTGTCGGTGTCGATGCGCCACTGGTTCTGCCGCAACCGGTATTCGGCCAGCACCGATTCGTCGGGATTGACGATCACCACGCCGTCGCGGCCATCGACGATCAGCAGATCGTGGTCGCGGATCAGGCCGCGTGCGTTGTGCAGCGCCATCACCGACGGCATGCCCATGCTGCGCGCCAGAATCGCGGTGTGCGAGGTGGTGCCGCCGAGATCGGTGATGAAGGCGGCGAAATGCACGTTCTTGAAAATGACCATGTCGGCCGGCGACAGCTCGTGCGCGACCAGGATGCGTTCGCTGTCGAAATCGACGTCCAGCGGCAGGTGGCTGGGGTGGCCCATCAGGGCCTTGAGCACGCGCTGCACCACCTGTACCACGTCTTCCTGGCGGCTGCGCAGGTAGGCGTCGTCGATTTCCTCGAAGCGCGCCACCAGCGCTTCCATCTGCTGCGCCAGCGCCCATTCGGCGTTGCACTGGGTTTCGCGGATCAGGCGCTTGGGCGCCTCGGCGATCATCGAATCGCCGAGGAACATCAGGTGCATGTCGAGAAAGGCCGACAGTTCGGCCGGCGCATTGGGCGGGATGTGGTGGCGCAGGACTTCGAGCTCGGCGCGGGTGGCGAAGATGGCTTCGTCGAAGCGCGCCAGCTCGTCCTTGATGTATTTGCGGTCGAGCATGTACTGCGGCACTTCGACGCGCGCGCTGGATGCAAGATGCGCATAGCCGATGGCGATGCCGCCGGAGACGCCGATGCCGTGCAGCGAGAAGCTCACAGTTCTTCTCCGAAACCGCTGGAAATCAGACTGGCCAGCGCGTCAATGGCTTCCGCCTCGTCGTCGCCGTCGGTTTCCAGCGTGATGGTGCTGCCCTTGGCGGCAGCCAGCATCATCACGCCCATGATGCTCTTGGCGTTGACGCGGCGGCCGTTGCGCGACATGTGCACATTGCTCTTGAAGCTGGACGCCAGCTGCGTCAGCCGGGCCGACGGGCGCGCGTGCAGCCCCAGCTTGTTGACGATTTCAACGTCCCGTTGCTGCATGGCACATGGTCTCGGAAATATGGTTGATGCTGTTGCGCCCGCCTTCGACGATGCGTTCGATGAGTTGCGGCAGCGCCAG
>JAJYXA010000252.1 GCA_021791235.1 Pseudomonadota bacterium | reverse complement strand
ACCGCCATGATGCTGCTGCGCGGCGAGAATGGCGAGGAAGGTGGTAAGTTGGGCGGCCAGCGCCGTTGCTACGACCAGCACCAGCGTCTGGGCTAAAAGCGGGGCGCGTGAGAAGCGGCTCACCGCAGCACTGGCCAGACGGCGAACATATAACCCTCGCTTCGAACGGTGACGATTAGGTCGCGGCCGTCCTCCCCCTTGAGCTTTTTGCGAAGGCGGCTGACCTGGACGTCGATGGCGCGGTCATACACGTCGGCGTCGGGGCCGCGCGCGATGTCGAGAAGCTGGTCGCGGGTGAGGACGCGCTGCGGGCGCTCCACAAAGGCGGCAAGCAGCCGGAACTCGCCGGACGACAACGTTATGTCGATCCCGCCCCGCGAGCGCAGCTCGCGGCGGCGCGGATCAAATACCCAGCCGGCGAAGCGGTAGCAGCCGCTTCCCGCCGCGGCTTCCGCGCCTTCCCGGCGGCGCAGGACGGCGCGCACCCGGGCCAGCAGCTCGCGCGGGCTGCACGGCTTGGGCAGGTAATCGTCGGCGCCGAGCTCAAGCCCAACGATGCGGTCCGTTTCCTCGCCAAGCGCGCTCAGCATGATCACGGGTATCCGCCCGGTCGCGGAGAGCCGGCGGCAGATTGCAAGCCCGTCCTCGCCGGGCAGCATCAGGTCGAGCACCACCAAAGCCGGGCGCTCGACGCCGATCTCACGGTCCAGCTCGGCGCCATTGGCGGCCTGGGTGACACGGAAGCCGTGCTGCACCAGGAAATCTCCGATCAAATGCCGGATTTCGGGATCGTCATCGACCAGTAGGATAAGCTCCCCCGGCCCGGTGCCAGCCATGTGCATTGCGCCCTTCTCAGCCCCTGCCATTTCCGCAGTATTGCAGTTCTGCAACAAAACGACATGCGGTGAAATTTTGCGGCAACGCGGCCGGTGCACCTCCCAACTTCTGAACGGGAAGGACACCCATCGTGACGTACAGGAAGTTCGCCGCATCCCCGTCGATGCTTGCTCTGGCCGCCGGCCTGCTTGCGCCAACCGCGCTCCAGGCGCAGGCGCAGCCGCCGGCCGGCGCCGCGGAGGCACCTGCCAAGACCAGCCCCACCCCGGCCGCGCCGCAGGGCGAGGTGGTGGTCACGGGCACGCGCTCGGAGGTGATCGCCACGCCGGACCGCGTGAGCTTCAACGTCGCCAACGACCTGCAGGTGCAGACGGGCACGCTCGCCGATGCGCTTCGGGCAGTGCCGGGCGTGGAGGTGGACGTGCAGGGCAATGTCAGCCTTCGCGGCGATCCGGGAGTAACGATCCTGATTGACGGGCGCCCCTCGGCAATGCTGCGCGGCGATAATCGCAGCCAGGTCATCCAGTCGATGCCGTCGAGCCAGATCGAGCGGGTGGAAGTGATCACCAATCCTTCCGCCGCGATGAGCCCGGAAGGCTCGGGCGGCGTGATCAACCTCGTCACCCGCCAGGCGCGCCCGAACAGCCGCTCGGGAAGCATTCGCGCCAATGTCGGCGGGATCGGGCGCGGCGGCATCAACTTGAACGGGGCCGTGTCCCGCCCCGGCCTCACCGTCACCGGCGATGCCGGTATCCGCCGGTTCAGCGGCAACAGCGACGCGACCTTGATCCGTTCCCGCCGCGATCCGCAGACCGGCGCTTTCGTTATCAGCCGCCAGGACTCTGAACTGGAGAATGCAAACACCTTCGGCTCGGCCCGACTTGCCGCCGATTACGACCTCAACAAGCAGAACCGGCTGAGCACTGAGGTCAGCTATCGGGAGGGCGCGAGCGAATCGGAGCGTTTCGACACCTTCTCGAGCGAAAACGCCGCAGGATCGTTCGAGCGGGAGTCCGAAACCCGCCTGCGCCAATGCGGCATCGGCGGCCGCTTGTCGTGGCGCCGGACCTTGCCCGGCACCGGCCACGAATTCGTCGCCGACCTGGAAGCGGAGGGCGTCCGCATGCGGCGCGCCGTGGACGCGCTAATCACCTTCGGCGCGGGCGCCGGGCGGGTCGAGCAAATCCGCAACGCCATCGACCGCGAGGATTATGCGCTCAAGCTCGATTACAAGCGGCCGGTGGGCGAGGACCGCTCGCTCAACATCGGTTATCAGGGCGACGCCCGGTCCAGCGCCTTTGATTTCACCGGCGCGTTCGGGCCCGCCGGGGGCGCGCTGGTGCCGTCACCGGGCCTCACTAACGCTTTTGCTTATGACGAGACGATCCACGCCTGGTACGGCACCTACCGGTTCGAGCTCGGCAAGTTCGACACACAGGCCGGCCTCCGGCTCGAACAGGTCGATACGCGATTCAACCAGATCACCGATGGAACGCGCTTCAAGCGCGATTACGTGCGCCTCTACCCGACCCTGCACCTCAACTACGAATTGTCCCGGGAGCAGGCGCTGCGCGCAAGCTACAGCCGCCGCATCCAGCGGCCCTCGCCGCAGGACCTCAATCCCTACACCATCTACCTCGACGCGCTGAACCTGCGCCGCGGCAATCCCTTCCTCCTGCCCGAGATCACCAATTCCTTCGAGTTCGGCTTCCAGCACCGCAGATCCGGCAACTTCTACTCGGCCACTGCCTTCTACCGCCGCTCGACGGGCGGCGTCACCGACCTCCTCAGCGATTTCGGCGACGGTTTCTTCCTGACCACTCGCGCCAACCTCGCCAGCGCCAGGCGCCTTGGCGCGGAGTTCATCGCGAACGGCAAGCTGAGCAAGACTTTGAGCTACAACGCCTCAGCAACCGTGCAACGGCACGAAATCGACGCGCGCACCCGCGGCGTCGCAGCGCCCCGCTCGCTGGTAACCGGCACGCTCCGCGGCAATCTGAGCTGGCAGCCGACACCCAAAGACTTCTTCCAGCTCAACGCCAATTACACCGGGCGGCAGCTCCTGCCTCAGGGCTATCGGCAGTCCGGGCCGGTCCTGAACCTCGGCTACCGCCGCAAGGTCAACGACCGGTTGAGCCTGCTCGTCAGTGGCCAGGACGTGCTGAACAGCGCCCGGCAGGAGGCCGTGTTCGAATCGGCCGACCTTCGCGAGCGGGTCGAACAACGGGGCCCGGGGCGCATCGTCTTGTTCGGCATCAGCTACAATTTCGGCGGCACCACGGGGCGCAAGCGGCAGGAGCCCGGCTTCGACTTCCAGCAGCCGTCCACCGGCGACACGCCGCAATAACCGCACCAGGCCCGCGCGGCCGACGGAAACCCCAGGAAGCCAGCCATGCTTGAGCTCGAACAGGTCAGCCATATCTATCCCAACGGCACGCGCGCGCTGGACAGCGTGTCGCTGACCGTGCCGCACGGCATGTTCGGCCTGCTGGGCCCCAACGGCGCGGGCAAGTCCACCCTGATGCGCACGGTGGCGACGCTGCAGGCGCCGAGCCAGGGCAGCATCCGCTTCGGCGGCCTGGATGTGATCCGCGAGCCGGAGAAGCTCCGGCGCACGCTGGGCTATCTACCCCAGGACTTCGGCGTCTACCCGCGTGTATCCGCCTATGAGATGCTTGATCACCTTGCGGTGCTGAAGGGCATCGCCTCGGCCGCCGACCGGAAGGAAACGGTTGAAGCGCTGCTTGGCCAGGTGAACCTCTGGCCGGTTCGGAAGAAGGCGCTGGCGGGCTTCTCCGGTGGCATGCGCCAGCGCTTCGGCATCGCCCAGGCGCTGATCGGCAACCCGCGCCTCATCATCGTCGACGAGCCCACCGCCGGGCTAGATCCGGAGGAGCGCAACCGCTTCCTCAATCTGCTGGCGGAGATCGGGGAGAATGTCGTCGTGATCCTGTCCACGCACATCGTCGAGGATGTCGCCGATCTGTGCCCGCGCATGGCGGTGCTCGCCGAGGGGCGGATCCTGGCCGACGGCGTCCCGGCCGACTTGATCGGCTCCACCCGTGGCCGAATCTGGCGAAAGACGATCGAGCGGGCGGAGCTAGCTTCCTACCTAGATCGGTTCCAGATCATCTCCACGCGCCTCTTCGGCGGGCGAACCATCCTTCACGTGCTCGCCGATCGTGAACCCGGCGGGGGCTTCGTCCCGGTCGAGGGCAGCCTGGAGGACGTTTATTTCACCACCCTGGCGCAGTCGCGCCACGCGGTCTGAGGAATTCGAACATGCTCGCCCGAATGGCCGCCTTTGAATTTCGCTACCAGCTCAAGAACCCGCTGCTGTGGATCACCGCGGCCGTCGTCTTCCTTCTCCCCTTCGCGTCCATGGCACTCGGCCTCGAGCTTGAGGAGGACCCCCGGGTCTTCAAGAACTCGGCCTATGAGGTGATCAGCAAATACCGGATCATTTCCTGCCTGTTCATGTTCGCGGCCACCGTGTTCGTGTCCAACATCGTGCTTCGCGACGACGAGACCGGCTTCGGCCCGATCCTGCGCTCCACCGGAGTCACCAAATTCGATTATCTGTTCGGGCGCTTCCTAGGCGCCTTTGCTGTGGTCGCCTTGTGCCTGACGCTGGTCACGCCCGGCATCTGGATCGGGTCGCTTGTGGCGGGAACCGGCGCGGAAGGCATCGGCCCGAACCGCGTCGTCGATCACCTTTACGCTTACTTTTTGCTCGCCCTGCCGAACGTCCTCGTCACGTCCGCGATCTTTTTCGCGCTGGCGACCGTCTCGCGCTCGATGATGGGCACCTATCTCGGCCTGCTCACCTTCCTCGCGGCCTATTTCTCCCTGCTCGGCGCGCTCGGCGACCGGCCGGAGCTGGTCCACAGCCTTGCAATTCTCGATCCTTTCGCTGGCCGCGCATTCGACGATGCGACCCGCTACTGGACGGTTCCGGTGCGCAACGTCCTGCTGCCGGAATTCTCCGGGACGATGCTCGCCAACCGACTGCTGTGGATCGGCCTCTCCCTGCTGTTCCTCGCCCTCGCTTATGTCGGCTTCAACTACTCCGAAAAAGGCGGCTCCCGGCGCAAGCGCAAGTCGCAAAGGCTTACAGAGATGGCCGCCGCCCCTGACCCCGCCAGCCAGTGGGCACCACGCCCCCTCCCCGCCCCGCAATACGGCCCCCGCGCCGCCTGGGCGCTGCTCTCCGTGCGCACCCGCTTCGAGATGAAGGGGGTGCTCAAAAGCCCCGCCTTCATCCTCCTCATGGCCTGGGCGACGTTTACGACCTTGTTCGTCCTCATCACCCAACGCCACCCGGAAGGCCGCCCCAACCACCCGCTGACCGTGACTTTGATCCCGAAGCTGGAGGAGATCTTCTTCATCCTGCCGCTGGCGATCGTCGCCATCTATGCCGGTGAGCTGGTGTGGCGGGAGCGGGACCGCCGCATGCACGAGATCATCGACGCGGCGCCCCATCCGAACTGGGCCTATGTCGTGCCGAAGACGGCGGCGATCGCGCTGGTGCTCTTTTCGGTGTTCGTGATGAGCGCCCTCTCGGCCATCGCCACGCAGCTCGCTCTGGGCTTCGGCCAAATCGACGTCGGCACCTACCTTCTCTGGTACGTGCTGCCGATGACGTGGGATGCGATGCTGGTCGCGGCGCTGGCCGTATTCATCCAGGTGCTCAGCCCGCACAAGTTTGCCGGCTGGGCGGTGATGCTGCTCTTCGCGGGCGCCAATCAGTTCGGCTACACGCCGGACCACAACCTGCTCAACTATGGCGGCGTGCCGCCAACCCCATACAGCGACATGGACGGGATCAGCGCCTTCTGGGAAGGGCCGTGGGTGTTCCGGCTTTACTGGGGCGCGCTCGCTATACTGCTGCTTGTCGCGGCGCACCTGCTCTGGCGGCGCGGGACAGAGATCAGGCTCCGGCCGCGGCTGAGGCTTGCCGCCACCGGCCTGACCGGCGCGCCGCGCATGGTGGCCGGCGGAGCCCTCCTCACCTTTGCGGCGGCGGGCGCATACGCCTTTTACAACACCAATGTCCTCAACCGCTACGAAACGCCCGAAACGGCGGATGCCTACTGGGCCGAGTACGAGAAAAAATACATGAAGTATGACCGCCTTCCGCAGCCGTCGATCTCGCACGTTAAGCTCGATGTGGCGCTTTACCCGGAGAAGCGCCGCGCGACAGTCAAAGGTACATACCTCCTCCGCAACCTGGAAGACCGGCCGATCGTCGACGTGCACGTGCTGGTGCGCGACCGCGGCTTGAAGCTCGTCGCCGCCACCGTCGCCGGCGGACGCCCGGCGCTGGAGGACGACGAGCACGGGTATCGCATCCTCCGCCTCGACCGGCCGATGGCGCCGGGCGAGACCCGCCTGATGACCTTTGAGACGCAGCGCTGGCACCGGGGCTTCCCCAATGGTGCGCCGAACACGCGCATCACCAGCAACGGCACCTTCCTCAGCAACGAGGAGCTGCTGCCGGCGATCGGCATGCCCGGCGAGCCGATGGTGAAGGATGCCGAAGCGCGTGCAGATTACGGCCTTCCGCCGGCCAAGGGGTTGGCGCGGCTGGAAGACGTTTCGGCGACGCGGATCTCGAATGGCGAGCAATCGTGGACAACCGCGGACATTACTTTGTCCACCTCCGCGGACCAGACACCGATTGCCCCGGGAAAGAAGGTCGCAGACCAAGTTCAGGACGGCCGCCGGGTTGCGCGCTTCGTCTCCGATGCGCCGATTCGCAGCGCCTTTGCCGCCGATCATCTCGTCC
>JAJYXA010000178.1 GCA_021791235.1 Pseudomonadota bacterium | reverse complement strand
GTCCACAGCAGGCGGTCGATGGCGTCGGCCACCGCCGCATCCGGCGCGTAAAGCATCACCTGCCTGCCCTGGCCGTGCGCCTTGGCGGCGACGCGGCGGGCGACGTCGAGCGGGTCGTCGGCATGGGTGTAGAAGGTGATCTCGGTCACTTTTCGGCGCGGTTCAAGAGGAAGTGCACCAGCAGCGAGACCGGTCGCCCGGTCGAGCCTTTCTTCTCCCGGCCGCCCGTGTAGGCGGTGCCGGCGATGTCGAGGTGCGCCCAGTGGTATTTCCTGGCGAAGCGCGACAGGAAGCAGGCGGCGGTGATCGAGCCGGCCGGGCGGCCGCCGATGTTGGCCATGTCGGCGAGGCTGCTCTTCAATTGATCCTGATAGTCGTCCCACAGCGGCATGCGCCAGACGCGATCCCAGGCGTGGTCGGCGGCGTGTTCGATTTCGCGCGCGAGCGGGTCGTGGTTGCTGTAGAGCGCGCTGGGGTGTGCGCCGAGCGCGATCACGCAGGCGCCGGTCAGCGTCGCCAGGTCGATCACCGCGTCGGGCTCGAAGCGCTCGGCATAGGTCAGCGCATCGCACAGGATGAGGCGGCCTTCGGCGTCGGTGTTGAGGATTTCGATGGTCTGGCCGGACATCGAAGTGACGATGTCGCCGGGTTTGTTGGCGTTCGCATCCGGCATGTTTTCGCAGGCCGGGATGAGACCGACGACGTTGAGTTTCAGCCCCAGTTCGCCGATGGCGCGGAAGGCGCCGATGACCGCGCCGCCGCCGCTCATGTCGTAGTTCATCTCGTCCATTTCGGCGGGCGGTTTGAGCGAAATGCCGCCGGCGTCGAAGGTGACCGCCTTGCCGACCAGCACCACGGGCTTGTCGCCCTTGGCGCCGCCTTCATGCTTCAGCACGATGAAGCGCGGCGGCTTGTCGCTGCCCTTGCCGACCGACAGGAAGGAACCCATTCCGAGCTTGTCGCAGGCGGCGTAATCGAGGATCTCGCAGCCGAAACCGTAGGCTTTCGCTACTTTCTTCGTCTCGCCGGCCAGGTATTCCGGGGTGCAGATGTTGGACGGCGTGTTGCCCAGGTCCTTGGCGAGACCGATGCCGTGTGCGATGGCCAGCCCGCGCGCGAGGCCGATGTCGCCGAACTTGAGCTCGCCGCGCCGCGACACCGCGAAGGTGACGCGCTTGAGCGGGCGGCGCGCCTCGTCCGGCTTGCTCTTCATGCGGTCGAAGCGGTACAGCGCATCGTGCGCGCTGATCACCGCCTGTTCGATGTTCCAGGTGACGTCGCGCTTCTTCACCGGGATTTCGGAAAGCGTGATGACGGCTTCCATCGAGCCGGTGTCGCGCAGTGTCTTGACTGCGCCGGCGATGGCATCGCGGTAGGCTTTTTCGTGAAAGTCGCGTTCCTTGCCGAGGCCGACCAACAGCACGCGGTCGGCCAGGATGTTCGGCACCTTGTGCAGCAGCAGCACGCTGCCGGCCTTGCCGTCCATGTCGCCGCCGCGCAGGATGTCCGACAGGTAGCCGTCGCTGGCGCGGTCGATGTCGATGGCCGGGTCGGACAGCTTGCGGCTTTCGAACACGCCGACGACGACGCAGGCGGTGCGCTGCTTTTCGGGCGCGCCGCTTTTTATGCTAAATTCGAGTTCGATTTCCTTGTTTTCCATGTCTGTGCTCAAAAAAATACAATTTGCCGCTGCGTCGCCGTCAGGCGTAGCCGGTTGGATGGTCGCGCCGAGGGTCGGCGTTGCCGATTGGGCGATTATTGGCGCGGGCGCGGCGGAATGTCAAAAGTCCGTTCGTGTCGCGAACGCTTTCCGGAACGCCCGATGCTCTATCGCCGCGCGCTGACCCGCGAGATGGGCCTCACCACCGGCGCCGTGCTGACGGTGCTGATCGCGATCGCGCTGGTGGTGCTGTTCATCCGTCTGCTCGGCGACGTGGCGCGCGGCGAGCTTGCCAACGAGGCGGTGTTCGCCTTCCTTGGATTCTCGCTGCTGTATTTTTTGCCGGTATTGATGACGATTGCGCTGTTTGCCGGCGTATTGCTGCCCTTGTCGCGCATGTGGCGAGACAGCGAAATGGTCATCTGGCTCAACGCCGGCCTGTCGCTGACGCAGTGGATGCGGCCGGTGCTGGTCTTCGCGGTGCCGTTTTCGCTGGTCATCCTGCTGCTGACGCTGGTGCTCAACCCGTGGATGCAGACCAAGAAAAACGAATATCGCCAGGACCTGAAGAGCCGCAGCGAAAGCGCGCTGATCGTCCCCGGCCTGTTTGCCGAATCCGGCTCCAGTCAGCGCGTCTATTACGTCGAGTCGCTCAACCCGCTGACCGGCATCGTGCGCAACGTGTTCATGCAGTCTCGCATCGACGGCCAGCTCGGCCTGGTGGTGGCGCGCGAAGGCAATCACACCCGGCTGCCCGACGGCTCGCGCTACCTGGTGTTCAAGGACGGGCGCCGCTACGAAGGCACGCCCGGCCAGCTCGACTACCGCATCGTGAAGTTCGAGCGTTACTGGATGCGGCTCGATCCGCTTGCCGCCGGCGCCGGGGAAACCGGCGTCCGCCAGGCGCCGGTGGACGCGCTGCTGGCCGACGCCGCCCCGCCTGCGCGCGCCGAACTGCTGTGGCGGCTGGGCGTGCCGGTCTCGGCGCTGATTCTCGCCGTCATGGCCATTCCGCTGAGTTATGTCAACACGCGGGCGCGCCGCTCCTACGGCCTGGTGATCGCGCTGCTGCTGTATTTCGTCTACAACAACCTGCTGTCGCTGTCGCAGGCCTGGGTGGCGCAGGAAAAGCTCAATCCCTGGGTGGGAATGTCCGCTTCGCACCTGCTGATGCTGTTCGCCGCGGCCGCCCTGTTTTACCAGCGCAATCGGCAATATGCTCCGCGCGGGAGGCATGCATGACGCTGCTTGCGCGTTATCTGGCAGGGCAGGTGCTGGTGGCGTCGGGCTTCGTGTTGCTGGCGCTGATGGTGTTGTTCGCGTTTTTCGACGTGATGCAGGAACTCGGCAGCCTGGGACGCAACGATTACGGCCTGGGACAGGCTGTCGTGGTGGTGGCGCTCAATGTCCCCGGGCATCTGTATGAAATCCTGCCGGTGGCGGCGCTGATCGGCACGCTGTTCGCGCTGTCGCGCCTGGTGGGCAATTCGGAATATGCGGTGATGCGCGTATCGGGCCTGTCCAACTGGCGGGTGGCGGGGTATTTCGCGCTGATCGGCGTGTTGCTGTCGCTGCTGGTGCTGGTGCTCGGCGAATACGTGGCACCGTGGTCGGAACAGGCCGCGCAGCGCTACAAACTGCTGGCCACCCGTTCGGTGGTGGCGCAGCAATTCCGCTCCGGACTGTGGGTCAAGGACGGCAGCGCCTTCATCAATGTGCGCGAAGTGATGCCCGACAATACCCTGCGTGGCATCGAGATTTACGGCTTCGATGCCGAGGGCAGCCTGAGCTGGATCCGCGCCGCCGAACAGGCCGGCTGGCGCGGCGGCCAGACCTGGGATTTGCAGCAGGTCATGGAAACGCGCTTCGGCAGCGACGGCATTCGGGCGACGCGCAGCGCGCGCCAGGACTGGCAATCGGTGTTGACGCCCGACATCCTCAGCGTGTTGCTGGTCGCACCGGAAAAGATGTCGGCGCGTACCTTATGGCGCTACGTGGCGCACCTCAAGGAAAACAACCAGAAAGCGACGCGTTACGAACTCGCCTTGTGGTCGAAATTCATCAGCCCCTTCGTCATCCCGATCATGATGCTGATCGCCATGCCGTTCGCCATCCAGGGGCCGCGTGCCGGCGGCACCAGCGGCAAGATTTTCATCGGCATTCTGGCCGGTCTCGGCTTCCATCTGCTGAGCCGTCTGTTCGGTCACCTCGGTTTGCTGAATGACTGGCCCGCTGTCGTGGTGGCGATCCTGCCGCTGCTGATCTTTCTGGCCATCGCATTGGCAGGCATCCGGTGGGTGGACCGGCGCTAGCGCCGCTGCCCGGGCGGCTCGCTGCCTGCCTGCAGACGAGGGAGCCGGCGGCCAAGGTCGCCTGCGCGCACGCGCTGGTTGCGGACTGGCAGGCCGGCCGTCTGGATGTTGCGGCCGACGCCGCCCGCACGCCGATCGACCGGCCGGGGCAACCGGAGAAACCCGAACTGATTCCGCCGCAAAAAGTGCCGCGCCGCCGCGCCGACACCCCGCCCGGCCGCGCCGCGCTCATCCATGCGCTGGCGCATATCGAATTCAACGCGATCAACCTGGCGCTCGACGCCGCCCACCGCTTTGCCGGCATGCCGCCGGCGTATTACGCCGACTGGCTGCGGGTGGTCGACGAGGAAGCGCTGCACTTCGATCTGCTGAACGCGCACCTGGCGACGCTGGGTGTCGCCTACGGCGACTTCCCCGCGCACGGCGGCCTGTGGGAGATGGCGCTGAAAACCGCGCACGATCCGCTGGTGCGCATGGCGCTGGTGCCGCGCGTGCTGGAAGCGCGCGGGCTCGACGCCACGCCGCTGATCGTCGACAAACTGAAGGCCGTGAACGACCTGCGCATGGTCGAGATTCTCGCCGTCATCGAACGCGACGAGATCGGCCACGTCGCCGTCGGCAGCCGCTGGTTCGGCTGGTTGTGCGCGGCGCGCGGCCTGGAACCCGAGGCGACGTTTCGCCGGTTGCTGGTCGAATACGATGCGCCGCCGCTGAGGCCGCCGTTCAATCTGGCCGCGCGCCGCGCAGCGGGCTTCAGCGAGCCCGAACTGGACTGGCTGAGCGGGCTTTAAACCGCATTTGAACCACAGAGGCACAGAGATATGTCCCGCAGGGACGGTATCCCTTGGGACACAGAGGAAAAAACAAAGACTTGCATCGTGATACCCAGTCACCTCTCGGGTGAGTGGCCATGTGCGAAGTATTGATTTCTTGTCTTTCTCTGTGTCTCTGTGGTGAGGAATTTAGGTTAAACCTTACAGCCCCAGCGTCGTCGCCGACACGCCGGCCGGCGAACGCTGCCACATGCCATCGAAACTCTGATTCAGCAATACGGCGTCGCGCGCGTCGTCCAGGTGGAGCGTGCCACGCACCGCGGCCTTGTCGGCGCGCAGCAGCACGCCGTGGCGGTCGGCGAGCACGAAAGCCTCATCGGGACGCGGCGCGTCGGGATCGGCCTGGCGGATTTCGAGGACGTGGCCGAAGTCGCGCACCAGCTGCATCAGGCGGGGATGCTTGCGGGCCACGAGGCTGATGTCGTCGAGCAGCAGCTCGATGCGGCGGCCGCCGCCCGTCACGCACAGCGCGCGCAGGGCAGCGTGGCGCGGCGCATGGTCGATGTCGAGCAGGCTCAAGTCATGGTCATAGAGTCTCAGTTGACGTTGCGTCTTTCCCAGCAGCGCGTCGAATGCGGTGCGGAATTCGGCGGGGGTTTCAAAGGTATTCATGCGTCGATCTCCAGCCAGCCGGCTTCGTACCAGTCATAGAAGCGCTCGCGCAGCGCGGCGGGCAAGGGCGGCGCGAGATGGCGCCGATCGGCCAGTCGCTCCAGCGCGGCGGTTTCGTCGGCTGCCGGCGTAAAGGCCTCGCCATTGATGAAAAAACGTCCGCCTGCGAACAGCAGGCGCGATTTGGGATTGAGCGCCACCCCCTTCCTG
Organism: Pseudomonadota bacterium; assembly: GCA_021791235.1. The sequence goes on along the minus strand of JAJYXA010000178.1, from coordinate 1,014 downwards.
TTGGCCTCCTTGTTGAAGCCCGCGCGGCTGAGCGGTGCTTCGGGCGGATCGAAGAACACATTCGGCTTGGGTTCGGACAGATAGCGTCCGGAAAACTCGGCGATGTCGCGCTTGCTCCATTTGATGTTGGCGATCATGTCTTCGATCTGCGCCAGCATCGCCCGGCTGATTTCGCCGGGGTGGCTTTGCAGTCGCAAATCGGGATCGGCGTAGCGGCCTTCCAGCGTGAGCGTGTCCTGCAGATGCATCAGGAAACCGTGCGCCAGTTCTTCGGATGTGGGGGCGCGAAAGCCGATCGAATAGGTCATGCAGGCGTCTTCGGCGACGCCGTAATGCGCGACGTGCGGCGGCAGGTAGAGCATGTCGCCGGGGCCGAGCACCCACTCTTCTTCGGCCTTGAAATGGCGCAGGATTTTCAGCGGCGCATCGTCCAGCAGGGCCGGATCGGATTGCGTGCTGATCTGCCAGCGGCGATGCCCCTGGCCCTGCAGCAGGAAGACGTCGTAGGAATCGAAGTGCGGTCCCACACTGCCGCCGGGCACGGCGTAGCTCACCATCAGGTCGTCGAGTCGGGCGTGCGGGATGAAGCTGAAGCGCGCCAGCAGCGCGTCGGCTTCGGGCAGGACGTGGTTGAGCGACTGCACCAGCAGCGTCCACCCGGTTTTGGGCAGGCGTTTGAAGCCGCTTCTGCCGAACGGGCCGTGATCGAGCTGCCAGCGGGTGCCGCTGCCCTGGATCAGGCGCGACTCGACATCGTCGCGGCAGGCCAGCCGTTGCATCTCGCCGGGCGTCAAGAGGCCGGTAAAGCCCGGCACCGCGTTGCGGATCAGGAGCGGGCGCTTGTGCCAGACATCGCGCAGGAAACGGGCGGGGCTCAGGCCGCCAAGCAGGGTCGTCGTCATGCGCGGAATTATAACGATGTGATCGGGCGCTCCCTGTTAGAATGCTGCCGAAATTTGCGTGGTGGAGCCCCCATGTTGAAAGCGGGAGACCGCGCGCCGGATTTTTCCAATC
>JAJYXA010000489.1 GCA_021791235.1 Pseudomonadota bacterium | reverse complement strand
AGTCCGGGCTGGACGCCGAGGTCAAGACCATTGCCTTGTCGCCAGCGTTGGCGAAGATGGCGTAGCCGCCCGCGGGTAGATCGGCGGGTAGCCAGCGAATCCAGGCACCCGTCACTTGCACCGCAGGTGCGATATCGGCGGCGATGGCTGGGGCGCCAAGTGCGCCGCCGAGCAGACCCAGGGCGCAGACCACCAGCAGGCTGCGGCGCTGGGGGGGCAAACGGAGTTGTTGCGGTCGCTCCGGCTCATGGCGATCTCCATCAAGATGGGTCAGGCAAGCGGTGCTTGTGTTGTCTCAGTTCTCGGTCAGGAGCGCCACATGCACTCGACACAAAGAATCAGAACGCGTGGCTCACGCCCATCGTGGCCGTCCAGCGTGGAAATAGTTGATAGCCATCGAGCTTGCTATAGACCGGCAACTGGACAAAGCCATAGAGCTGCAGGTTTTTCGACACGCTTACGGTTATTCCGGGGCTCAGGTAGGCCACGGTCCCGGCCGTATCCAGGGTGTCGGCCAGGGCCCCTTGGTCGGCGCCTTTGTGCGAAAGATTGACCTGCAGCTGCGGTACCCACTTGGGGTTGGCCTCGTAACGCAGGCCAAAGCTCAGGCTGGCGAGACTGCCCGGGCGGTAATCATTGCCCGGCTGATTGAGCCTTTGCATCACCGCCCCCTGGAAGGAACCATTGACAAAGGCGTCCCAGTCCTGGCTGATGGCCTGGTAGTAGTAGGCCCCGACAATGAGATCGGTACTGCCGGTACCTGGCTGCAAGCTGGTATCCAGCGGCGTTCCAGCGCTAGGTCCGGTGCTGAAATTCACTGTGCTGCCATAGCTGCCGGTGGGCAGCTTTACGCCGAGTTGCAAACCGAGGTTGTGCGTGGGCAAAAATCCCTGGTAGCTGCCGATGACTTTGACGTCTCCCAGGCTGGAGCTGGACGAGCCGCTGAGGTTGGCGGAGTTCAGTTGCGAAGCATCGAACGGCGCCGAAGTGGTGTCCGTGTAGCTGGTGTGGCGGCGAATCACGTAAGGAATCAGGAGATTTACATTCCAGTCGGCGTTCGGACTGTAGCTCAAGCCCATGGTCAGGTAGCGGTTGATGGTCTGGTTTTCCAGTTCGCCGGTGCTCGGGTTATTGACCACCTGGGCCGGCGAGGCCGTGCCTGTGCCGCTGCGCAACTGGCTCTGGTCAATGTAGTCGTACTGGAAGTTGACCCGCCAGCCGGCGCTGGCGCTATAACCCATCGCGGCGTCGGAACTGAGGGTGCAGCCGCAGCTGGCGCATGCTGATGCCTCGTGGGATGCCAAGCTCATCAGGACCCCAATGGCGGCAGGCAGGATGATGCGGAACGGCCCGCTTACCCAGGAAACTTCGTTCATTTTTTCGTTCCTCCGCGCCCATTTTGTCCGCCAAGACGCGAACCAATTGATTACCACGCGCTCGACGTGACATCGCGCTTCATCCGGATTTGGCAAATAGAAGCCGGGGAAATTATAGGTGCGATTATCAGTCCCGCGATGCGGCATATTGTCGCATCGCGGTTCTTCACCGGGGGCTACAATGGGCGATACCTATTGTCTTACCGGGTATTTGCCGAGCTTCCGCTGCAGTGTGCGGCGGTGCATTTTGAGGGCGCGGGCCGTTGCCGAAATGTTGCTGTTATTTTCGGTTAGCACTTTTTGTATGTGCTCCCATTCCATCCGGTTTACCGACAGGGGTGACGGGTTTATCGGCGTATCTGCGGCGCCTTCCTCACGGCGCAAGGCTGCCAGGATTTCGTCCGCATCAGCCGGCTTGGCGAGATAATGAATGGCCCCCAACTTTATCGCTTCAATCGCCGTGGCGATGCTCGCGTAGCCCGTCAAAACGACAATTCGGGTTTGATTGTCGAGTTCCTTGAGCTTTTCCACCAGGACCAAACCGGATGGCCCCGGCATTTTTAGATCGATGACCGCGTATTCGGGTGGGTTGGCCATGGTCAATGCCAATGCGGATTCGACGTCATGGGCGAGGACCACGTCGTAGCCGCGTTTTTTCAGCGCCTTCGCCAGCACGCCGCAGAATACCTGGTCGTCATCCACCAACAGTAGGCTGGGAAGGGCGCCAATGGCGGTGGCCGTATCTTTTTCCATTATGAAGGCACGTATGTTCCGGTGAAGAACAAGGGTAGGCTGATCTGGGTACAGGCGCCGCCGCCCTTGCGGTTGGTCAGCTGAACCGTTCCGCCGAAGCGTTCGATCGTGGCGTTAGCCAGGAATAGACCGATGCCGATTCCCCGACCGGGGGGCTTGGTGGTGAAGAACGGCTTACCTGCGTTCGCCATGGCTTCCGGCCCTAAGCCTGGGCCCCGGTCGCAGATTTCGATGAATAGCCGGCGGTCGTTCCATGTTTCGTTTATCTCCACACAGTGCGGTGACGCATCGGCCGCATTGTTGAGTAAATTGATGACGGCTTGGCCGAGGGTGCCTTCGACCGCTATTTGTGGGATCGGCGGCGGCCCGCTCCGCTCGATGGTGAGTGCGACGCCGGGGTGGACGATCTGCCATTTGTCGATCAAATCGTCGAGATAGCGGTCCACTTGCACCAAGGAGAGACTGCCGGCCCGCATTTGACCGGCCGCATCGAGTAAATTGGATAGGATGGCTTTGCAGCTATCAACCTGACTGCGCAGCAAACGCAGATCCTCGCTCAATGCGTCATTTTCGGCATAGTCGTGCTGAAGCTCATGGGTAATGATCGCCATCGTCGACAAGGGGGTGCCCAGTTCATGGGCCGCACCCGCCGCCAAGGTGCCGAGGGCGATGATGCGTTCGTTGCGCAGGTCCGTCTCACGTGCGGATGCCAAAAGCCTGTCCCGTTCGCGGATCGATCCAGCCATGCGCACCACAAAAATGGCGATCAAGCTGGCGCTCAGCAAGAAGTTGAACCACATTCCCAACACATGCAGCCCGAAATCGCCGCCTGATCCCATATGCTCATGACCTTCCATCCCGTGTTCCATGGACATGGCCAAAGGTAGCTCACTCCCGTTGTGGGCGAGGGGGACGTAGTAGAACAAGAGTAGGGTATAGCACGAGATGGTGACTGCGGTGACGAACCAGGTAGCCCGTGAGGGCAGAATCGCCGCGGCAATGGTCAAGGGAAGCAGAAACAGGGAAACGAAGGGATTGGTCGAACCGCCACTGGCATACAGCAATGCCGTCAGTGCGGCGATGTCGATGAGCAATTGGCCGAGCAATTCAAGATCGGTCACCGGGGCGGGATTTTTCAGCCGCAGCCACGTCAGGAAATCGAAGGCGATCAAGAGCAAGATAACCAGAGCCAACCAGCGTAGGGGCAGATTCACGCCGGCGCCGTAAGTGACCGCCGAGATGGCTGCAATTTGCCCGACGATTGCGATTACTCGCAATATAAACAATCGCCATAGGTTCTTTTTCGAGGGCGTGGGTGCGGGCAGGCTTTGGCTAAACATGTGAGCTTCCCTCGGTTTTCGTATTCCTACCCCTCGGCATGCTGCGGAGCCTTGTTTCATTTTATCTCAGCTAAAACGGCCACGGTCAAGCTGCGGCATATTGCTGCGCTACAGTCCTGGCCGGATGGTTTATGAAAAAATGCCGCACTCGATAAAGGCCATGCCATGACGGTTATCTGAAGCCTCGCGGTTACCGCGAGGCCATAGAATCGAAGCCGGTCTATACCGAGTTTCTGTCCCTGCTGATCCATGACGAGGTGGCGCGGCGCGATCATTGACATCGCTTCAACAGGCGCTTCGATCTGGCCGGCATGATCGGACGCTTGGGCGCAGCTGCAGTGCTCACACTGCCCATACTGTACCGGCTTGTAAAGTTGGCTGAGGCTCATTGGTAACCAAAACATATACGAATCAGACGATCCCGATATCGACTTGACCCGCCCTGCTAACTCAGGGAGAATCCCACCACCGTTCGGTTCGACGAAACGGAACACGGTGCGAATCCGTGGCGGGCCCGCCGCTGTATCCGGGGACGGCCGCTGCCAGGTTGAAAAAACCGGCCACTGACGGGGATCACCCCGGCGGGAAGGCGCAGCGATCCGGCTGATCCGGTAGCCAGAAGACGTGTCGAACCGATTCGGAGTCCAGGCAAGGGCTCCGGCTGACCGCATGCGCAAGCGTGCCGTCAGCCGGAGCCCTTTTCTTTGTTCGCCATCCCGAGGAGTGGATCATGACGCAGACCGTTAAAACCCAACACCAGACCACCGCTGCCGCACCCGCGGCCGCCCCGACCATCGCCAGCCGCAAGAGCTGCAATCCGGACGGCATCGGTCTCTCGCACTACGTGCTGATGGACAAGAAAGCGGCCAAATGACCGCAGCGCTTCTGAACCGGGCCGACGCCGGCCCGGCGCTTGTTCCCGTGGACATCGGCCATGACATCTACGCCGCACTGGCCGACCCGAACACGGCTTTCTGGGCGCTGGTCGACAAGAGCCGCATCGCCGAATCGCTGGCCGATGGCCCGCTGCTCGATGCCTACCGCGCCAAGGCCGACAGCTTCGCCCGCGAACTGCAGGCGCTGCGCTTCGAGTTGAAACCCTCCGGCGTCTACCTCAACCCGACCGAGCGCTGCAACCTCGACTGCACCTACTGCTACCTGCCGGGCGCGCAGCGCAGCGGCGGCAGCCATATGCCGGCCGCAACGCTGATCGCCTCGCTCGGCCGGCTGCGCGACTACTTCCGCTCGGTCATGCCGGAGGGGCGCAAGCCGCGCGCCATCTTCCACGGCGCCGAGCCGTTGATGAACAAAGCCGCGGTGTTTGCTGCCATCGACGAATTCGCCGACGACTTCATCTTCGGCCTGCAGACCAACGGCACCCTGCTCGACCACGCGGCGGTGGACTTCCTCACCGCGCGCAAGGTCAGCATCGGTCTCTCGCTCGATGGCCCCATTGCCGGCATCAGCGACGCCACGCGCCGCACCTGGAGCGGCAAGAGTGTGCACGCCAAGGTGCTCTCGGCGATGGAGAAGCTGAAGGGCTATGGCTCGTGGAGCGTCATCACCACCTGCACCACCGAGAACCTGCCGCACCTGACACAGATGGTCGAACTGTTCCACGCCCAGGAAGTGCCGACCTGCATGCTCAACACGGTGCGCTGCACCTTGCCCGGCGCACGCGGCGTCAAACCGGCCGACGGCGACATGGCCAGCGCTTTGTTCGCTGCCATGGATCGCTCGCACGAGCTCTACCGCGAAAGCGGACGCAAGCTCGTGGTTGCCAACTTCGCCAACATCCTGATAGCCATCCTCGCCCCGACGGCGCGACGGCTGATGTGCGATATCTCGCCCTGCGGCGGCGGCCGTGCCTTCTTCGCCCTGGCGGCCGACGGCGGCCTCTACCCCTGCAGCGAATTCATCGGCCTGCCGCGCTTCGGGGGCGGCAATCTGCTGGAGGAAGGCGGGGTCGAAGCGGCGCTGGCTTCCGCTGCCTTCCAGACCGTGACGACGCGCGACGTCGACACCTTCAGTCCCTGCGGCGAGTGCGCCATCCGCCACTTCTGCGGTTCGCCCTGCCCGGCCGAAGCCCACGAGATGAACGGCGGCATGGAGAAGACCGGCGCCTTCTGCGAGTTCTACCGGGAGCAGGTCAACTACGCCCTGCGACTGGTCGCCGACGGTAAAGCCGATGACTACCTGTGGGACGGTTGGGACGAAGACACCGAGACGGTGTTCGATCTGGCGATGTGAGCCTGTTGTTCAAGGGGGAGATACTATGCGCGGGAACCGTGAGATCCCGGTTCCGCCTGCGCAGCGTAGAAACAGAAAGTATTGTCCCCCTGCATCTTGGCTTGGTACATGGCTGCATCGGCGTGCCTGATCAGGTCATCTACCTCTTGCCCATCGTCCGGGTAAAGACTGATGCCGATGCTGCTGCCAACGTTGACTTCCCGGCCTTCGAGCATCACCGGCCCGGACAGGGAAGCGAGGATTTTCGTCACGATCAACGTGATGTTGTCCTCGGCACCGATCTCCTCCAGCAGCACGACGAATTCGTCGCCTCCCAGGCGCGCCACCGTATCTTCGGCGCGCACGCAAACAGACAATTTTTGTGCCACGATCTGGAGCAGTTGGTCGCCGGCATGGTGGCCGACCGAATCATTGACCTTCTTGAAGTCGACCAGGTCCAGAAAGATTACTGCCAATTTCTTGCTGTTGCGCTGGGCATGGGATATGGCGTGTAGCAACCGGTCTTCCAGCAGTACCCGGTTGGGCAGGCCGGTGAGTGCGTCGTGTTGGGCGAGGAAACTCATTCTTTCCTCCGCTGCCTTGCGCTGGGTGATGTCGGAAAAAATGGCAACGTAATTGGTGACCGCTCCCGCATCGTTTTTTACCACGTTGATGGTGATCCATTCGACGTAAATCTCCCCGTCCTTCCGTCTGTTCCAGATTTCTCCCTGCCAGTGTCCATCCAGGGCGAGGGCATTGTGCATCTTCTCGTAGAAGGTGCTGTCATGCCTGCCCGAAGCCAAGATCGATGGCTTCTGGCCGATTGCCTCGTGCGCCTGGTAGCCGGTGACCAGGGTAAAAGCCGGATTCACCGATTCGATGAGCTGGTCGGCGTCAGTCACGACTATGGCTTCCAAGGTGCTCTCGAATACCTTGGCCGCCAAGCGCAGA
>JAJYXA010000307.1 GCA_021791235.1 Pseudomonadota bacterium | reverse complement strand
GATCTTGTCGGCCTTGAACCAGCTGTCACGGATGAAACCCGGGATCCCGTCCTGCTTGACGCCAAACGCAGGCACCCACCAGGAGTGGATCACGTCGTTGGCGGTAACCAGCAAACGTATCCGTTTGCCCACCGGCACCACCATCGGCTCGTCCACTTCCAGCAGATAGTGCGCATCCTTGGCCGCGGTACCGTCAATCTGCTCGCGCGGGGTGGCTAGGGTGCTATAGAAGTGAACGCCATCGTTGAGGTAGTCATACCCCCACTTCCACTGGTAGCCGGTGATCTTGACGGTCATGTCGGGATTGGAGGTGTCCTTCATCTCGATCACCACCTTGGCGGCCGGATAGGCCATCCCCACCAGGATAACGAAAGGAATCACGGTCCAGATGATTTCGACCGTGGTGTTTTCGTGGAAGTGCGCGGCCTTGTGGCCAACCGATTTGCGATGCTTGAACAGCGAATAGAACATCGCGCCGAATACCACGATGAAAATACCCACGCACACCAGCATGATGAGGTTGTGCAGATGGAATACATCCCGCGCCACCTGACTCGCCGGTGGCTGCAGGTTGTATGCATAGTCCGCCAGCGCTGACTGGCTGGCGGCCCATGCCGCCCCTACCACTCCTGCCCGTTGCCACATGCTTTTCATCGCGTCCCCCGTCCTCTCGACTTTGTTATGGGTAGTCGTTGCGGCGCTTATTGCGTTATGCCTGCAACTTTCTGCGCAACGTTGCAGCCAGTTGCAGCCGCGCCTCGTCGCTCAGGTACTGTCCGACTTTCGTTTCGCGACCGTGAGAACTGAGGCTCAGACGACAGTCTCTGCCTGGCGTCCTGCAGTCGCATACCACGCGCGCCCACTGGCGATTCATTTCGCGGCGCTCTCCATTTGTGCCGGCATGCCATTCCAGCACCACCACATCCCCTTCGATCGTAAGCGTTTCGTAATCCCCTTCCTGGCTGCGCAGGGCCCCCAATGCCCATGCCAGAAGGCCAATCTCCAGTCCGGCAAACGGCAGGATCAGCCAGTATCCCAGGAGCGCAAAGCCGCTCGAAGTTGCAAGACACACCGCCGCCAGACTCCAGAACACGAACCGTTGCTGGCCGTGCGTCAAGGAATGGTTAGGGCGGGATTGGAATACAAACGCGCCTGCTGACACACCTTCACAGTCTTCCGTATTCATCTGTTCCATAGAGGGAACCGAGGAAACCACGTGCGGCAATATGTCGCAGACAGTAACACGACGCCGCTCGCCTGAACAAGCAGTACGATCGTATTAACTTATTGATTTATTTATAAAATATCGTTATTCCCGACTATTCTAAGATGCTAATTCTTTAGGCAGCATCAGCCATTGCGGCGCACCCATCGACAGATCGGACTCAGGAAAAAAGGCCTGCACGCCCAGGCATGGACCGGGCAGACGCGCCCGCAATGCGGCAATGTTGGCGGTCTGAGAGGCCATCGCCGGGTCGATGCGATTGCCGACCCAGCCGGCCCACGGCAGGCGCCGACGAGCAACCGACTCAGCCGTCAGCAATGCATGATTGAGACAGCCGAGCCTAAGTCCGACCACAAGCACGACCGGCAGGCCAAGCCGTTGCGCCAGATCCGCCATGTCCTCATGCTCGTTCAGTGGCACCCGCCAGCCGCCCGCACCTTCGACCACCACCACGTCGGCCACGGTTGCGAGCCGCGCGTACGCAGCAACGATCATTTCCAGATCGATCCGCACGCCGGCCTGCTCCGCTGCGATGTGCGGTGCAATCGCAGGCTCGAAAGCGTAGGGATTCACATCGCGCACGTCGGCCATCACATTGGCTGCCTGCCGTAGCGCCATCACATCTTCGTTCAATTCGCCCGGCGCACTGCCAGCCGATACCGGCTTCATCGCCGCCACGCGCAGCCCCTGCGCGCGCAGCGACTGGATCAACGCCACCGCCACCCGCGTCTTGCCCACGCCGGTGTCGGTTCCCGTCACGAACAGCCCGCGCGCGCTCATGCCAGACCCAATTTGCGGCGACGCTCGCCGACGTTGAACTGGATTACCTGCCGGCCGTCTTCCCGTTGCATCTTGTCGCCTGCCCAAGCGTGGCCATAGATCACTTCGAAGGTAGCCGGCAGGCGGCCTTCCAGACGTTGCGTCTCATACGCCTGTTCGAGCCGCGACCACGCCGACTTGCCCAGCAGACCGCGACGCCGCGTTATTGCCGCGTTGTGCGCGCCGATCCCCTTGAGGTCGCGCATCAGGGTTTTGAGGTCGGCATAGGTCAGCGTCAGTATCTCCATTTCCATCACCGGACTCGAAAAACCGGCGTGGATGAGCATGTCTCCGATGTCATGCAGGTCGATGAAGCGATTCACATGCGGCGCATCGTCGATGGCTGAGAATGCAGCGCGCAATTCCCTCAGGGTGTCGGGGCCGAACGTGGCAAAGATCAGCAGCCCACCCGGTGCCAGCACCCGATGAAACCCTTTCAGCGTGGTTTCCAGATCATGCGCCCATTGCAGCGCCAGGCTCGACCAGACGAGGTTCATGCTGTTGGCCGCAAGCGGCAGGCGCCCCATGTCCGCGCACACCATGTGCGCAGCCTGGAACGGCGAGGACGAGAAGCGCGTCAGTGCGCGCTGCGCCCACGTCGGCTGTGGCAGACGTGCGCGGGCGGCGTTCAACATGGCCGGAGCAATGTCGAGTGCACACAGTTCGGCAGCCGGATAACGCACGCGCAGATGCGCCAGGCCGTAGCCGGTACCGGTGCCGACATCCAGCACGCGTTTAGGCTGCAGCGTCATGAAATCAAGGCGTTCCAGCAGGCGGTCACACACCTCGCGCTGCAGCACCGCGTGCGCGTCGTAGCTGGCGGCGGCATGGTCGAAGGCCCGCCGGACTTCGGCGAAATCGAGTTCGACGTCAGTCATGAGCAAACCGCTCGATTGCAGCGGCGACGTCCTCGCCATGCGACAAATGCGGCGCGTGCGCGGCACGCGCCAATTCGAGATGCCGTGCGGCAGGCAGCATTTCGGCGAGCCAGGCGCCGGCACCAGCCGGAGTGAGCGTGTCGAGCGCACCGTGCAGCACCAGGGTCGGTTGCGTCAGTCGAGGTAGTTCCAACCGCAAGTCCGTATCGCACAGGATCGCCAACCCGGCGGCCAGCGCTTCGCCGTCTGCCTCCGGCGCGGCCAGCAGCGTCTTCCTCAATTGCTGCAGCAGCGCTTTCTGCCCGGGCATGCCGCGCGTCTGCAGGCTGAGGAAGCGCAAAAGTGTGGCTTGCGGATCGGCCATCAGTGCCATGCCGAAGTCCTGCAGATCGGCGGTGGCCATACCGTGTTGCCAATCCTCCGCCATGACGAATCGCGGCGTCGAGGCCAGCAGGATCAGGCGCGTAATTTTGTGCGGGTGATCGAGCGCAGCGCGCATCGCCACCTGCCCGCCGAGTGACCAGCCCAGCACCGTGGCGCCCTCCGGCAACTGCTGTGTCAGATCGTCCGCCCAGCTTTGAAGGGTGTTGACCGCCAGCGCGTCGCGCCCGCCATGGCCGGGCAGGTCGAGCGCGCGCACCTCGAAATCGTCAGCCAATCGTGTGGCCAATGCATCGAACACGCGGGCGTTCATGCCCCAGCCGTGCAGCAGCGCGAGTATGGGTTTAGGCGACAGCATGCAGCGCCTCGATGAGTTGCGCGACGTCGTCGCCGCTGTGCGCTGCCGACAGCGTGATGCGCAGGCGCGCCGTGCCGGCGGGGACCGTCGGGGTGCGGATAGCCGGCACCAGCAGGCTGCGCTGAAGCAAGGCCTGCGACAGCCGCACCGCATCGGCATTCGCGCCGATCACGAGCGGCTGGATCGGCGTGGTAGACGGCATCAGTGTGCCCAGCTTCAGATCAGCCAGGCCTTCGCGCAGCTGCGCGATATGACTGCGCAGCCGCTCGCGCCGCGCGTCGCCCGCCTCGACCTGGTGCAGGCTTTCCAGCAGGCATGCAGCCAGCAGCGGCGGCAAGGCGGTAGTGTAGATGTAGGGACGCGCCTTCTGGATCAGCCAGTCGATCACGCTTGCGTGCGCCGCCACCGCGGCACCCGATACACCCGCGGCCTTGCCCAGCGTGGCCAGATAGATCACGCGGTCGCTTGCTCGCGCGCGTTCGGTCAACCCGCCACGGCCGTCGTTCAGCACGCCGAAGCCGTGTGCGTCGTCGAGGTAGAGCCAGGCGTCGTAGCGTTCGGCCAGATCGAGCAGCGCGTCGACCGGTGCCATGTCGCCATCCATGCTGAATACCAGATCGGAGGCGATGACTTTGTCCTGTGCCGGACTGTTCGCCAATCGCGACTCAAGCTGGGCGAGGTCGCCGTGGCGATAGCGGGTGAAGCGCGCGCCGGACAGCTGCGCCGCGTCGACCAGCGAGGCGTGGTTGAGTTTGTCGGCGAAGATCTCGCCGTGGCGCCCGACCAGCGCGGTGAGCACCGCAAGGTTGGCCATGTAGCCGGTGGAAAACAGCAGCGCCGCCGGCTTGCCGACGAAGCGCGCGAACGCGGCTTCGAAATCGTGATGGAAACGATGGTGGCCGGTAATGAGATGCGCCGCGCCCGCGCCGACGCCGCACTGGTCCAGCGCGGCGTGCGCGGCCTGGATCAGCGCCGGATCGGCGGCGAGACCGAGATAGTCGTTGCTGCAGAAGGAAACGACGCGGCGGCCATCGATGGTTACGTGGGTACCCTGAGCGCCGTCGAGCAGCAGGCGCCGCCGCTCGAGATGATCGGCCTTCAGCGCCGCCAGCCCCTGCTGCAGGCGGGTCAGCGCGGGGTGGTTCACAACGCCGTCAGGCCCAGGTTGTCGAACAGGCGCTGGTCGCGTTCCCATTCCGGGTTGCCGGTGGTGAGCAGCTTTTCGCCGTAGAAAATCGAATTGGCGCCGGCGAGGAAGCACAGCGCCTGCACCGCGTCGCTCATCTGCTGGCGGCCGGCCGACAGGCGCACGAAGCTCTTCGGCATGCAGATGCGCGCCACCGCGATGGTACGCACGAATTCCAGCGGATCGAGCGCCTCGGTGCCGGCGAGCGGCGTGCCCTCGACCTGCACCAGCAGGTTGATCGGCACCGATTCCGGTTGCGGATCAAGGCTCGCGAGCTGTGCGATCAAGCCGGCGCGCTGGGCGCGCGATTCGCCCATGCCGACGATGCCGCCGCAGCATACGTGCAGGTCGGCATGGCGCACGCGTTCCAGGGTATCGAGGCGATCCTGGTACTCGCGGGTGGTGATGATCTCACCGTAGAACTCGGGCGCGGTGTCGAGGTTGTGATTGTAGTAGTCGAGGCCGGCCTCCTTCAACTGCTCGGCCTGGCCGTCCTTCAGCATGCCCAGGGTTGCGCAGGTTTCCAGCCCCAGCGCGCGCACTGAGCGCACCATCTCGAGCACCGGCTCGAGGTCGCGCTGCTTCGGCCCGCGCCAGGCCGCCCCCATGCAGAAGCGCGAGGCGCCCGCGGCCTTGGCGGCCTTGGCGGCCTTGAGCACGTCGTCGAGATCGAGCAAGCCCTGATTCTCGACGCCGGCGTCGTAGCGCGCCGACTGCGGACAATAACCGCAGTCTTCGGAACAGCCGCCGGTCTTGACCGACAGCAGGGTGGAGAGTTGCACCTTGTTGGGATCGAAGTGCTCGCGATGCACCGTCTGCGCCCGGAACATCAGGTCGGCGAACGGTAGCGCGAACAGTGCTTCGATGTCGGCCACCGAACGACGCACCACGGGTTGAATCATGTCATTCATTAATAGCCACCTCGATGGTCATGTCCTGCCACGGCTCGCGCGCGGCCCGGTAAATGTCAAACAACGCCCACGGCACGATCACCACCACCGCGAATCCCAGAACCAGCATCAGCCCCTGCCAGCCGCCCAGCAGGTCATAGAGCGGCTGGCCGAACACCACCAGACTGCCCATCACGCCGTAATAGCGGTAGCCTGCCCACTTGTTGTAATGCACCGTGCGCGAATTGGGATGATGCGCGATACTGGCATAGACGAAAATCGATGCGCCCAGCCAGATCATCACCGGTGGCAGCGACAGAACCAAAGGCAGGAAGCCGATTTTCTGGCTGGCGAGCAGCTTGCCCAGCAACAGGGCCGTCAGCGAAATCAGCAGCACCGCGACGGTGATGAGATTGAACAGTTGTGCGGCGAAGCGGGAAGACGAAGCGGTAATGACGCGTTTGGCTTTCATGGCACTATTTTCGAGGAGGGGCCACTTCCTGTCAATTTTGGTCGGTTCGAAAATTGAACATCCGGTTAATTTTTAATCACATCCTTCCGCGAAACTGCCTCCTGTGCGGGGACGTGAGCGGCGCGGGGCAGATGTGTACCGCCTGCCTGGTCGATCTGCCCTGGCACACGCAGCCCCAGTGCCCGCAGTGTGCCACCCCCACCCTGCTCGGGCAGATCTGCGGCGCCTGCCTCAAACGTCCGCCTGCGTTTGAGCGCACGGTTGCTGCACTGGGTTATGCCTTCCCCCTCGACCGCCTGATCCCGCGCCTGAAATATCATGGCCGGCTTGCCATCGCGCCGGCGCTGGGCGAGTGCCTCGCCCACGCGGTGGAAGGCACCCCGGCTCCGGACCGCCTGATCGCCATGCCCTTGCATGCGAAACGCGTGCGTGAGCGTGGCTTCAACCACGCCACCGAAATCGCCCA
>JAJYXA010000503.1 GCA_021791235.1 Pseudomonadota bacterium | reverse complement strand
TCCGAAGTCGAGGCGCAGCAGAAGGAAATCCTGATGATCGTCCGCCGCCTGGCCGACGAAGGCCAGATCTCGCTGGGCGCGAAGGGAGAGGAGCAGTATGTCTAGCGTATTGTCCAGCGTCGACCAGGGCGCCTTCCAGCCCTGGGAGATGACCAGCTTCGACACCCCTCTGCACCCGGCAAAAAATGCCGGCCAAACCGCAGTCGTCCTGCCCACGATCGAGCAGATCACCGCCATCCAGGAACAGGCCAGGCAGGAGGGCTATCACGCCGGCCATGCCGAGGGGCTCGCTGCAGGACGCGAGGAAGCCGCCCGCGAAGCTGCCCGGCTGCGCGATCTGGCCAGCACGTTCTCGGTGGAAGTCGGCCAGGCCGATGAAACTATCTCGCAGCAAGTCCTCGACCTGTCGGTCGACCTTGCCCGTGCGATGTTGAAATCGGCACTGGCGATCCGCCCCGAACTGGTCATTCCCATCGTCAAGGAAGCGGTTCGCTACCTGCCGGCGTTGCACCAGCCGGCCCTGCTGTTTCTGAATCCGGACGACGCCGTGCTGGTCAAGGACAGGATCGGCGATGAGCTTACAAAAATGGGCTGGCAGATTGCCGACGATGTGCAGCTCGAGCCCGGCAGCTGCCGCGTGGAAACCGCCAACAACCAGATCGATGCCTCGCTGCCCACTCGCTGGCAGCGCCTGACCGCCGCACTCAGCAAGAATTCGGACTGGTTGGCCGCCTGATGGACACGCATCCCCACAGCACCCGCTGGAAAGCCTACCTGCAGGACTGCGGGGAGCTGCTGGCGATCGCCGAACCGATGCAGGTCTCCGGCCGCGTCACCCGCGTGGCCGGGCTGGTGATGGAAGCCGTCGGGCTGAAATTGCCGGTCGGCAGCGCCTGCACCGTGCCGCTGCCCAATGGCTCGCAGCTCGAGGCCGAGGTGGTGGGGTTCGCGGGGGACCACATTTTTCTCATGCCGCAGAGCGACGTCGAGGGCCTCGTGCCCGGCGCGCGCGTGTTCCCGGTGGAAGTGATCCCCACCCTGCCGCGCCCGGGCCAGGTCAACCACCCGCGCCGGCGCCCCAGCGACCGCACCCGCCACCTGCCGGTCGGCGATGCGCTGCTGGGACGCGTGCTCGACAGCAGCGGCCGTCCGCTCGACAATCTCGGCCCGCTGCATACCTCGGCCACCGCGCCGCTCAACGCGCGCGCCGCCAACCCGCTTGCCCGCGCGCCGATCACCGACATCCTCGATGTCGGTGTGCGCGCGATCAACAGCATGCTGACCGTCGGTCGCGGCCAGCGCATGGGCCTGTTCGCCGGTTCCGGCGTCGGCAAGAGCGTGCTGCTGGGCATGATGGCGCGCTACACCAGCGCGGACGTGATCGTGGTCGGCCTGATCGGCGAACGCGGCCGCGAGGTCAAGGAATTCATCGAGCAGATCCTCGGGGAGGAAGGCCTGGCCCGTGCCGTCGTGGTGGCTGCGCCGGCCGACACCCCGCCCTTGATGCGCTTGCAGGGTGCGGCGTATGCCACCTCGATCGCCGAACATTTCCGCGACCAGGGCAAGAACGTGCTGCTGATCATGGACTCCCTCACGCGCTACGCCATGGCCCAGCGCGAAATCGCCCTGGCGATCGGCGAGCCGCCTGCGACCAAGGGCTACCCGCCGTCGGTGTTCGCCAAGCTGCCGGCACTGGTGGAACGCGCCGGCAACGGCAAGCCGGGCGGCGGTTCGATCACCGCGTTTTACACCGTGCTCACCGAAGGCGACGACCAGCAGGATCCGATCGCGGATGCCGCGCGCGCCATTCTCGACGGCCACATCGTGCTGGATCGCTCGCTGGCCGAGAGCGGACACTACCCGGCCATCAACATCGAGCAGTCGATCAGCCGGGCCATGCACAGCATCACGACGCCGGAGCAGCAGCAGCTCGCTCGCCGCTTGAAGAAGCTCTATTCACGCTACGAGCGCAGCCGCGATCTGATCAACGTCGGCGCCTACGCGGCCGGCACCGACCCGCTGCTGGACGAGGCCATCCGCCTGCAGGGCGGGATGGAGACATTCCTGCAACAGAACATTCACGAGCGCGCCGACGTCCAGGCCAGCTTGGCCGAGCTTGCGGCCTTGTTCCAATAACACGCCCAACGCATAGAGCACATTGAATGGCCACCTCCTCCGCACTCAACACCCTGATCGATCTGGCGCGCAAGGAAACCGATGAGGCCGCCAAGCAACTGGGCGTCGCGCTGCGCGCCGGCGATGAGGCCATGCAGAAACTCGATCTGCTGCTCCAGTACCGCAACGACTATGCGGAACGCTGCCAGAGCAACCTGACCACCGGGATCAGTACGACGCATTTCAACAATTTCCAGGTGTTCATGCAGAAGCTCGACCACGCCATCTCGGGCCAGCAGAAGGTCGTCAGCGACACCCAGCACCGGATCGCCCAGGCGCGCGCAGCCTGGCAGGCCTGCGAGCAGAAGAAGATGTCCTTCGTCACGCTGGCCGAACGGGCGAACAAGGAACAGTCGCGCCGCGAGCTCTGGCTCGATCAGAAGCAGAACGACGAGCATGCCGCCCGACGTTCGCAGCACAAGAGAACCCCTTCCTGAAACAGGACAGCCACCATGAACGCGACTCCCACGAATCTCACACCCGGCAATGCCGTTCAGGCCGCCTCCCAGGCCAGCAAACAGGCGGATTCCAGCGCGCCGGACGTGCCGTTCAGCCAGGTGCTGTCAGGCGAAATCGCCCAGAACCGCAAGAACGACGCTGCCAAGGAAAGCAGCGATGCCAGCGCGAAGCCGGATCCCGCGTCCCAGACCGCCAGTCCGGCCGACGGCAAGACGGATTCGGCGCAGCCCGCCAAATCGGACAAGGACACCCCGCACGAGCGCCGCGCCACGGCTCCCGCTGAGGATGCCGCGGTCGCGCCGGAAACCCTGCTTGCGCTGCCGATCAGCCCGGATGCATTCCGGCCGGTCGTGGCCGTCCCCGGGACGGGGCTTGCTGCCTCGGAGCCGGCCTCCGCCCACGGGAACGCCGCCATGCCTAACCTTGGCGCATCTGGCGTGCCCGCCCTGGATGCCCGCGGGGGCCGCGCCATACCGGTCTTGCAGGTGGGACAACACACCAGCGAGGCCCACGGGACGCACGGGACACAGAAGACCGATCCAGGCCTTTCCGGCAAGGAAGATATGCAGGTTGCCGGCGCCACCACGCGCACGCCCCCCTCTGCCACGGGTTCCGCCCCCGCCCCCGCCCCTGCCTCCACTTTCATGGATCAGTTGGCTGCAGCCCGGCAAGCCGATGCCACGAAGACGGGGGACTCGCTGCTGGATCTCATGAGCAATCCGCTCATGCGGGCCGCCCCACACGCCCCGGTTGAAACCCGGCTCGCAGCCGCCGATGCGTCGGCGCCCCGGCTGGCGCCGACGGTCGGAACGGCTGCCTGGGGTCAGGCCCTGGGCGACAAGCTGGTGTGGATGGCGGCGGGCACCCAGCAGACCGCATCGCTTACCCTCAATCCGCCCAATCTGGGCCCGTTGCAGATCGTGCTGCATGTCACCAACGACCAGGCCACCGCCAGCTTCTTCTCGGCCCAGCCCGAGGTTCGTCACGCACTGGAAGCCGCCTTCCCGCGACTGCGTGAAATGATGAACGACGCCGGCATCCAGCTGGGACAGGCGACGGTCAGTGCCGACACGCCGCAGCAACAAACCGACACGCCCGACCGCCAGGCACAACGCATCGTGCCCCCGTTCCCCGGGACGGACGCCGGCGCGCCGGCTGGCCTGCAAGCCGTTCAGGCACCGATCCGGCAGTCCGGGCGCGGCCTGGTCGATACCTTCGCCTGACCCGATCGCTCCGGCATCAAACGATATGCGTCCCTTTTCCCCCTCTTTTTACGGAATCGAAGACGCATGTTTCTTTCGATAATGACAACCATCTGCCCCCCATTGCCCCTATAGAGGAAAGCATCAATGGCCGCACCTGCTGTACCTGTCGAAGTCGTCGAAGCTGAGGGAGCCGCCCCAGCCAGGAAATCGAAGAAAAAGCTGCTCGTCGTCGTGGGCGCCCTCGTGGTGCTGCTGGGCGGTGGCGCCGGCGCCTGGTTTTTCATGCAGGGCGGCCATGGCGCCAAGGAAGCCGAAGCACCGAAAGTGCCGGTGTACCTGCCGCTCGAGACGTTCACCGTCAACCTTCAGGGGGGTGAGCAGTACTTGCAGACCGACATCACGTTGCAGGTGGCCGATGCCTCCCAGGTCGATGCCATCAAGGTGCATATGCCGCGCGTCCGCAGCCGCCTGCTGACCCTGCTCTCCAGCAAGCAGGCCGATGAGCTGGCCACGGCCGCCGACAAGAAAAAGCTGGCGCAGGAGATCCTGGCGCAGGTCAAGCAGCCGTTCGACCCCAAGGGCAAACCGCAGCAGGTGGACGACGTCCTGTTCACCACGTTCGTGATCCAGTAAAAAAACCCATGGCCGACAACTTTCTCTCGCAGGACGAAGTCGACGCGCTGCTGAAAGGCGTGACGGGCGAAGTCGACGAGGCGCCGGCCGAATCGGACGATCATTCGGGCGCACGCCCCTATAACCTCGCCACGCAGGAACGCATCGTGCGCGGCCGCATGCCGACGCTCGAGATCATCAACGAGCGCTTTGCGCGCCTGCTCCGCATCGGCCTCTACAATTTCCTGCGGCGCGGGGTAGAAATCTCGGTCGGGCCGGTGCGGGTGTCGAAATACAGCGAGTTCATCCGCAACCTGGTGGTGCCCACCAACCTCAACCTGGTCCAGTTCAAGCCGCTGCGCGGCACGGCCCTGATGATCTTCAACCCCGACCTGGTCTTCCTCATGGTCGACAACCTGTTCGGCGGCGACGGGCGCTTCCATACCCGCGTCGAGGGCCGCGACTTCACCCAGACCGAACACCGCATCATCCAGCGCATCCTGAACATCGTGTTCGAGGCCTACTCGAAATCCTGGGAACCGGTCTACCCGATCGAATTCGAGTTCATCCGCTCGGAAATGAACACCCAGTTCGCCAACATCGCCACGCCGAACGAAGTGGTGGTGGCGGTCACCTTCGCCATCGAACTCGGCCAGATCAGCGGCGAAATGCACATGTGCATGCCGTATTCGATGATCGAGCCGATCAAGGATCTGCTGACCAGCGCCCTGCAGGCCGAAAACCTGGAAGTCGACAAGCGCTGGATCCGCCTCATGCGGCAACAGGTCCAGATGGCGGAGGTCGAGATCGTCGCCGACCTCGGCACGGCACCTGTCAGCCTGCGCGACATCGTCGACATGAAGGTGGGCGACATCATCCCACTCGACATTCCGGAAACGATCGAGGCCAAGGTGGATGGCGTCCCGGTCATGGAATGCGCCTACGGAAAATTCAACGGTCAATACACCTTGCGCGTCGAAAAACTGCTGTCGACCAGCGCGAGCGAGCCGCAAACAGGAGATCAACATGCCTGAAGACATTACCCAAACCATCGCCGAAGACGACTGGGCAGCCGCCATGGCCGAACAGGCGGCCCCCGCCACGCCGAGCCCGGCGGTCTTCCAGGATCTGTCGGGCACCGCCGCATCGGGCGGGCTGGCCAAGGACATCGACTTCATCCTGGATATCCCGGTCCTGCTCACTGTGGAACTCGGACGCACCAAGATCGCGATCAAGAATCTGCTGCAGCTGGCGCAGGGCTCGGTGGTCGAGCTCGACGGCCTGGCAGGCGAGCCGATGGATGTGCTTGTCAACGGCTGCCTGATCGCCCAGGGCGAAGTGGTGGTGGTGAACGACAAGTTCGGCGTTCGTCTCACCGACATCATCACCCCCGCCGAACGGATCCGGAAACTCAACAAATGAAACGGGTCGCTGCAGGCATCATGCTGAGCCTCCCGCTGCTGGCGCACGCAGCCAATGCCCCTGTGCCGGCCCCTGCCGTGTCTGCCGCCGGCAGCCTGTTTCAGGTCTTCATCGGCCTCGTCGCAGTCCTCCTTCTGATCGCCGCCACCGCCTGGGTGGCCAAACGCTTCGGCGTCACCCGCGGCGGCGCGTCCAGTGTGCTGCAGGTGGTCAGCAGCGCGTCCGTCGGTGCGCGCGAGCGGGTTGTGGTGGTCGAGGTGGGCGAATCGTGGCTGGTGGTGGGGGTCGCTCCCGGCAGCGTCAACGCGTTGATGACCCTGCCGCGCGGCCAGATCCCGTCCCCCGCCGCACCCGGCCTCAATGCCAGCTTTGCCGCCGGCCTGCAGAACCTGATCGAGAAACGCCGTGGGAAATAAGCTGCACCGCCGCATGATGCATGCGCTCCTCGTCTTGGCTGCGCTGCTGCTGCCTTCCCTGGCGCTGGCCCAGGGCGCCGGACTGCCGGCCTTCACCAGCACCCCCAGCGGCGGCGGCCAGACCTACACGCTGAGCCTGCAAACCCTGCTGCTGCTCACCTCGCTGTCCTTCCTGCCGGCCGCGCTGCTGATGATGACCAGCTTCACCCGCATCATCATCGTGCTGTCGCTGCTGCGCCATGCGCTGGGCACCCAGTCGTCGCCGCCCAACCAGGTGATGATCGGCCTGGCGCTGTTCCTGACCCTGTTCGTGATGGGGCCCACGCTGGACAAGATCTACGTCGAGGCCTATCAGCCGCTTTCCGAGAATCGCATCCAGATGGGCGAAGCGCTCGACAAGGGC
>JAJYXA010000347.1 GCA_021791235.1 Pseudomonadota bacterium | reverse complement strand
CTTCGCCGTCGACGTCTTCGGCGACGATCATCAGCGGCTTGCCGGCCTTGGCCACCTGCTCCAGCACGGGCAGCAGGTCGCGGATGTTGGAGACTTTCTTGTCGAACAGCAGGATGAAGGGATCTTCCATGATCGCCATCTGCTTGTCGGGGTTGTTGATGAAGTAGGGCGACAGGTAGCCGCGGTCGAACTGCATGCCTTCGACGACGTCGAGTTCGTTTTCCAGACCCGAGCTGTCTTCGACGGTGATGACGCCTTCCTTGCCGACCTTGTCCATCGCGGCGGCGATGATGTCGCCGATCGACGAGTCGGAGTTGGCGGAAATGGAGCCGACCTGGGCGATTTCCTTGGAGGTCTTGCAGGGCTGCGAAATCTTCTTCAGTTCGGCGGTGATGGCGATCACGGCCTTGTCGATGCCGCGCTTCAGGTCCATCGGGTTCATGCCGGCGGCGACGAACTTCATGCCTTCGTTGACGATGGACTGGGCCAGCACGGTCGCGGTGGTGGTGCCGTCACCGGCGACGTCGGAGGTCTTGGAAGCGACTTCCTTGACCATCTGCGCGCCCATGTTCTCCAGTTTGTCCTTCAGCTCGATTTCCTTGGCGACGGACACGCCGTCCTTGGTCACGGTGGGGGCACCGAAGGAACGGTCGAGCACCACGTTGCGGCCTTTCGGGCCCAGGGTCACCTTGACGGCGTCAGCCAGAATGTTGACGCCTGCCACCATGCGGTGACGCGCGGAATCGCCAAAACGTACGTCTTTTGCAGCCATGCTTTAACTCCTAATTTGAATTCGGTTGGATTGCGTGCGGCGTTCGATTACTGCTCGACCACGCCCATGATGTCTTCTTCGCGCATCACCAGCAGCTCGTCGCCCTCGACCTTGACGGTCTGGCCGGCGTACTTGCCGAACAGCACGCGGTCGCCGACTTTAACGTCCAGCGGAATCAGCTTGCCCTGGTCGTCTTTCTTGCCGGCGCCGACGGCGATCACCTCACCCTGGTCGGGCTTCTCGGTGGCGGTGTCGGGGATCACGATCCCGGAAGCGGTCTTGCGCTCTTCTTCCATGCGCTTGACAATCACTCGGTCGTGCAGAGGACGGATTTTCATTGCAAAGTCTCCATTGCGTAACGTTGATAACCGGCAGCCAGGGCTGCCCGAAAATAAGGAAGCGGCGAACGTGGTATTAGCACTCGCCGCCATTGAGTGCTAATAGTAGGGGCGCACTGTGACAATTTCAACCCCATGGATGATCTTTTAAGCCGTACCCGGGCTGCCGTCTGGCACCCCTGCACCCAGATGAAAGAGCTGGAAGCCGCCCCGCCGCTGGCGATCGCGCGCGGCGAGGGGCCGTGGCTGATCGATACGGAGGGACGGCGCTACCTCGATGCGATTTCCAGCTGGTGGGTCAACCTGTTCGGCCACTGCAACCCGCGCATCAATGCCGCCATCATCGATCAGCTCGGCAGGATCGAGCACGTGATGCTGGCCGGCGCCACCCACGAACCCGTGGTGGCGCTGTCGGAACGGCTGGCGCAACTGACCGGACTGGGCCATGCGTTCTATGGTTCGGACGGCGCCTCGGCCACCGAAATCGCGTTGAAAATGAGCGCTCACTTCTGGCATAACGCAGGCCAGCCTGAGAAGAATGGCTTCGTCAGTCTGAAGAACGGCTACCACGGCGAAACCGTCGGCGCGCTGTCGGTGACCGATATCCCCCTGTTCAAATCCACCTACGCACCGCTGCTGCGGCACACGGTGCAAGTGCCCACGCCGGACGCACGACTGGCCGAACCCGGGGAAACCGCCGAGGCCTACGCGCTGCGCTGCGCCGACGCACTGGAGGCGCATCTTGCCGGGCACGCCGCCACCACCGCAGCCTTCATCGTCGAACCCTTGGTGCAGGGCGCGGCGGGCATGGCGATGTATCACCCGGCCTATCTCAAGCGGGCACGCGAGCTGTGCACGCAATATCGGGTGCACCTGATCGCCGACGAGATCGCCGTGGGGTTCGGCCGCACCGGCACGATGTTCGCCTGCGAGCAGGCCGCCGTCCGCCCCGACTTCATCTGCCTGTCCAAGGGCATCACCGGCGGCTACCTGCCGCTCTCGGCCGTGCTGACGACCGACGACGTCTACGCCGCTTTTTATGGAGACGCCACCGCGCGCGGCTTCCTGCATTCGCATTCCTACACCGGCAACCCGCTCGCCTGCCGGGCGGCGCTGGCGGTGCTGGATATTTTCGAGTCGGACTGCGTCATCAATGCGAACCGCGAGAAGTCGGCCGAATTCACAGAGATCCTGAGCGAAGTGGCCGCCCACCCACGGGTGCGGCATTTCCGCTCGCGTGGCATGATCTGGGCGTTCGACGTGGCGGACGCCGCACCCGGTTTCGCCGCGCGCTTTCATCAGGCGGCGCTGCAGGAAGGCGTGTTTATCCGGCCCATCGGCAACACGGTTTACATGATGCCGCCCTACATCATCCAGGCGCCCGAGATGGTCAAACTGGCGGAGGTTTTATTGGCTTGCCTGACACAACTGGAGCCCATGGCATGAAACTGACCTTCCTCGGCGCGGCGCGCGAAGTAACCGGCTCCAGCTATCTGGTGGAGGCGGATGGCGTGCGTTTCCTGGTCGACTGCGGCATGTTCCAGGGCGGTCGCGAGACGCGCGCCAAGAACTGCCGGGCCTTTGCGTTCGATCCGCGCACCATCGATTTCGTCATCCTCACCCATGCCCACATCGACCACTCCGGCCTGCTGCCGCGACTGGTCGCGCTCGGTTTCAGGGGCACGATCCACACGACCCGTGCTACCTGCGACCTGCTGGCGGTGATGTTGCCCGATTCCGCCCACATCCAGGAAAAGGAAGCCGAATACGCCAACCTCAACCGCTTCCGCAAGGGCATGGACCGTCGCGACAAGGCACGCAGAGTGCTGCGTGATAACGAAGCGCCATCCGAGGCTGCGCCGCCGCGCGACATTGCGCCGCTGTATACGGTGGCGCAGGCGCAGGCCTCGCTCAAGCAGCTGAATCCGGTCGACTACGATCTGGAGATTGCGCCGCACCCGCAGGTGCGCTGCACCTTCCGCGACGCCGGCCACATCCTCGGTTCGGCCATTGTCGAAGTATGGGTGGGCGACGGGCCGCGCCGCCGCAAGATCGTGTTTTCCGGCGACCTTGGCCAGCCCGCGCGGCCGCTGCTGCGCGACCCCACGCACATCCACGACGCCGACTACCTGCTGGTCGAGTCGACCTATGGCGACCGCGATCACAAGAGCATGGAAGCGACGCAGGACGAGCTGGTGGAAGCAGTCACCAACACCATCGAAAGAAAGGGCGGTAACGTCATCATCCCCGCCTTTGCGGTGGGCCGCACGCAGGACATGCTCTACCTGCTGGCCGACCTGACCCGGCAGGCGCGCATTCCCAAGCTCAGCGTGTTCGTCGATTCGCCGATGGCCACCGCGGCCACCGAAATCACCTTCAGGCACATGGAACTGCTCGACGCCGAGACCCACGCGCTGATGGGCCGACATGGCGGTGCGCAATATTTCCGCAAGCTCGAATTCGTCGAGGACGTCGAGGAATCGAAGGCGCTCGACCGCATCAAGGGCGGCGCCGTCATCATTTCGGCCAGCGGCATGTGCGAGGCCGGACGCATCAAGTTCCACCTGCGCACCAACCTGCCGCGCCGCGAATCGACGGTCCTGATCACCGGCTTCCAGGCCGCCGGCACCTTCGGCCGTCGCTTGGTCGACGGCGCCAGGCGGGTGCGCCTGCTGGGCGAGGACATCCCGGTGCGCGCCGATCTTTATACCCTGGGCGGGCTGTCGGCGCACGCCGACCGCACCGCGCTGCTCGCCTGGCTCGGCCATTTCCGCAGCAAGCCGCGCAAAGTGTTCGTGGTGCATGGCGAAGACACGGTGGCGAGTAAATTCGCAACCGATCTGCAGACGCAGTTCGGCTGGGACGCGACGGCGCCGACCCCGGGCCAGAGCGTCATCCTCGACTGAACCCGCGCAGATGAGCTTTACCCGACACATACCCGGCATCATTCTGCTTGCCTTGTTGGGCCTCAGTCTGACGGGTCATGCGCGGGCCGCCTCGATGGCCGACTGGGAAGGCTGCAGCGCGATCCCGGCGGACGCCGAGCGGCTGGCGTGCTACGACCGCGTGTCAGGGCGTTCGCAACTTGAGACCGTTCCGCAGGTCGAGGCCAAACCCGCGCCGCAGCCTGCCGCGGCGCCTGCGCTGGCGCAAGCCGTGCCGCCGGAACCGAAGCTGCTTTCTGCGCTGTCGCGCCACTGGGAACTGGACGACGAAGCCAAGCAGGGGGCTTTCCTGTTCCAGCCCCACCGCCCCAACTATTTCCTGCCCGTCAAATACAGCAACGCACCCAACGACTCCCCGTTCCAGAATACCTTCACCCAGCCCGGCCTCGGTCTCGAAAACGTCGAGACCGAATTGCAGCTGAGTTTCAAGATCAAGGCCATGCAGGGCGTGTTCGGCCACGACAATGTCGATCTGTGGTTCGGCTACACGGCGACCTCGTTCTGGCAGGCCTACAACCGCAGCATTTCCTCGCCGTTTCGCGAGACCAACTACGAACCGGAAGCGATGCTGGTGTTCCGTACGAATTACGCGCTTGCCGGTTTCCGCGGGCGCTTCATCAACCTCGGGTTTTCGCACCAGTCGAATGGCCGTGGCGAAGGCCTGTCGCGCAGCTGGAACCGGGTTTATACGCAGTTCGGTTTCGAGCGCGGCAACCTGGCGCTGCTGATTCGGCCCTGGTATCGCATTCCAGAAAGCCGGAGGGCCGACGACAACCCCGACATCGGGAAATACATGGGCCACGGCGACCTGCTGGCGGTCTACAGCAAGGGCCGCAATGCCTATTCGCTCCTGCTGCGCAACAACTTCAAGTCCCCGGACAACCGGGGTGCGCTGAAGCTGAACTGGAGCTTCCCGCTGGTCGGGCGCCTGAAAGGCTACGTGCAGTATTTCAACGGCTACGGCGAATCGCTGATCGACTACAACCACAGGCAGCAATCTCTCGGTTTCGGGGTCAGCCTGGCCGAGGGCATGTAGCCGTCAGGGCGCGTGCGGCAGCGCCTGCTCAAGCAGGCGGCGCACATACTTGGCCGGGATGGCGTAGCTGATCCCGCTGGGCGCCGAGAGTGCGGCTTCGCGCGCGCCTCTCACGTACACCGAGTTGACCACGCCCAGGACCTCGCCGGTATCGGGATGCCATACGGGGCTGCCGCTGTTGCCGGGATAGGCCACGGCATCGAGTTCGAACACTTCGTAGGGCGACGCGGCCTGTTTGAGCGCGTGTGAATTCAGCAGGGCAGCAGCGGCGACCGGCGTGAAAACGGGGATGATGGCCGCCAGCCCGGCGCGATGCGTGGAGGGATTGAGCCCCAGGATCGAGCCGATCGGATAGCCGGTGAAATAAAGCTGCCAGCCTTCACGCACCTTGTCTGAATCGCCCAGTTTCAGGGGAGGCAAGGGATCGCCGGCGATTTTCAGCAAGGCCAGGTCGCGGACCTTGTCGCTGGCGACCAGTTCGGCGGCACGTACCGATATCTGCTGCCGGCCGCGGCCGACGAACACGGCGTACATTTCCCTTTTCTCGCTGTCCAGCGGCTTGCTGAAAATATGCGCGCACGACACGACGTAGTGACCGTCCAGTACCGCAAAGCCGGTCCCCATCAGATTGGCGGGCGGCCGGCCGGTGGGGAGGAAGGTGCCGACGCCGACCACCCCCGGCTTCACCAACTGCACGGTGTCGGCGATGTCGGCCAGCGCAGGCAAGCCCAGTCCCCACGCGAACAGCGCCAGGACCGCCCGCAGCAGCGAACTGGTACGCCGCTTGCTCGCCCATGAAACGCCCAGCCGTCGGATGGAGCCGGGCAGCCCCCTGTAAATTCGATACAATCCGGGCGGCAGCAAAGACTTTCTATTCATAGGGGAATCCAAGCATGAGCGTTGTTGCGGTTGTCGGGCTGGGCTACGTGGGCCTGCCGTTGGCGGTGGAATTCGGCAAGAAGATGACCACCATCGGCTATGACCTCTCGGTTGAAAAAATCGAGCACTATCGTCGATTCTGCGACCCCACCGGCGAAGTATCAACGGATGACCTCAAGGCCGCGACGCAGCTGACGGTGACCACCGACCCCGCCGACCTGGCGCAAGCCGACTTCATCATCGTTGCCGTGCCGACCCCGGTCGACGAGGCGCACATCCCCGATTTCTCGCCGCTGGTGGGATCCTCTACCACCGTCGGCAAATACATGAAGAAGGGCGCCACGGTCATCTACGAATCCACAGTCTACCCCGGTGCCACCGAAGAGGTCTGCATTCCGATCCTGGAAAGGAATTCCGGCATGACGTGGCGGCAGGATTTCCACGTCGGCTACTCGCCCGAGCGCGTCAATCCCGGCGACAAGGAACGGACGATCACGAAAATCGTGAAAGTCGTTTCCGGCGACGATGCTGCCACGCTCGACAAGGTGGCGGCGCTCTACGGGTCGATCATCACCGCCGGCGTGCACCGCGCCAGTTCGATCAAGGTGGCCGAAGCCGCCAAGGTGATCGAGAACACCCAGCGCGACCTCAACATCGCGCTGATGAACGAACTCTCGCTGATCTTCCACCGCATCGGCATCGACACGCTGGAAGTGCTGAAGGCGGCGGGCACCAAGTGGAATTTCCTGCCCTTCCGTC